>CALCGM010000589.1 GCA_937900985.1 uncultured Planctomycetaceae bacterium
ACGCTCGAGGAGCGTTTGGGCCTATCCTGGTCCTGCGACGAGACTTTTGCCGCCCCCCGAGCCGGACCACTGCAGACGGGCCTCGGCTGGTGAGGGCGAAGGGGAGCCCAATGCTGCCCCTCCGGACGCTCACCTCGGCCTTCCCTGGCCTCGGCTCGCTCGGACCTCACGACGCTTCCGCCCTCCAGGCTTCGCTTGTGAGCTACGCCGGCTGGTCAGCATCGGGCTCCCCTTCGCACGTCGAGTGCGGCCTCGCCAGATGGCGACTGCGGTCTAGTGGGTGAGCTTCTTGTAGCGGAAACGGTGTGGCTCATCGGCGTCGATGCCGAGCCGTTCACGACGGCTCCGCTCGTAGACGTCGAAGTTGCCCTCGCAGACGTGCACGTAGCCATCGCCCTCGAAGGCGATGATCGTGGTCGCGAGCCGGTCGAGAAACCAGCGGTCGTGGGTGATCACGACAACGCTGCCAGGGAAGTGCGTGATGCCTTCTTCCAGCGACCGCAGCGTGTCGACGTCGAGGTCGTTGGTCGGCTCGTCGAGGAGCAACAGGTTGCAGCCGCGGCGGAGCAGCTTGGCCAGGTGGACGCGGTTGCGTTCACCACCGGAGAGCTTTCCCACTTTCTTCTGCTGGTCGGGGCCCATGAACATGAACTTGGCCACGTAGCTGCGTGCATTGACCGTCCGTTTGCCGAGTTCGATCGTGTCGTGCCCGCCGGAGATCTCCTCAAAGACCGACTTCTCGGGATCGAGGGCGTCACGGCTCTGGTCGACGTAGCCGATGTCGACGGTGGAGCCCACCTTGATCTCGCCGGAATCAGGCTGCTCCTGGCCCACGAGCATCCGGAAGAGGGTGGTCTTGCCAGCGCCGTTCGGGCCGATGATGCCCACGATGCCGCCGGCAGGAATGCGGAACGAGAGATTCTCGAAGAGCAGCTTATCGCCGTAGGCTTTGGAGAGGCCGGTCGCGTCGATCACCTGGTCGCCGAGGGCACGGCTGGCGGGGATGAAGATGTCGACATCGGCATCCCGCGTGGCGGCCTGCTCAGCGGCCAGCTTTTCAAAGGCCGCCACCCGAGCCTTGCTCTTCGCCTGTCGTGCCTTGGGCGACATGCGGATCCACTCGAGCTCCTTGTCGAGGGTCTTCTGCCGTGCTGAGGCCTGCTTCTCCTCCAGCTCCAGGCGAGCCTTCTTCTGCTCGAGCCAGGCGGAGTAGTTGCCCTCAAAGGGGATGCCCCGGCCATGGTCGACCTCGAGGATCCACTTGGCCACGTTGTCGAGGAAATAGCGGTCGTGGGTCACGGCCACGACCGTGCCCTCGTAGTCGGCGAGGTGCCGCTCCAACCAGGCGACGCTCTCCGCGTCGAGATGATTCGTTGGCTCGTCGAGCAGCAGCAGGTCTGGCTTCTCCAGCAGCAGCCGACAGAGGGCCACTCGCCGTCGCTCGCCACCGGAGAGGTTGGTGACCGGCCAGTCGCCCGGCGGGAGATTCATCGCTTCCATGGCGATTTCCAGCTGACGGTCGAGGTCCCAGGCATTCTTGGCCTCGATCTCGTCCTGCACGGCAGCCTGCTCTTCGAGGAGCTTCTCCATCTCCTCCGGCTCCATCGGCTCGCCGAGTTTCGTGTTGATCTCCTCGAATCGGGTGAGCACCGCACGGGTCGCGGCCACCGCCTCCATGACGTTCTCCTGAACGTTCTTCTCGGGATCGAGCTGGGGCTCCTGCGAGAGGTAGCCCACGGTGTAGCCCTCGGCGAGCCTCGCTTCGCCCTCAAACTCCTTGTCGAGCCCGGCCATGATCTTCATCAGCGTGCTCTTGCCAGCGCCGTTGCGACCGAGCAGGCCGATCTTGGCCCCCGGGTAGAAGGCGATGTTGATGTCTTTGAGCAGCTCCCGCTGGCCAAACTTCTTGTAGAGATGGGAGATCTGATAGATGAAGGCTGCGCCCATGTGCGATGTCCGTCGATGCGTTTCGTGAGGAATTTCTGGCGTGGAGGTGAGCCACGCATCCTAACGAAGTCTGGCCTGGGCAGCGAGGCTCGGCCGCGGCGGCGGCTCGTTGCAGGTGCGGATCGCTTTCACTACGATGCCGTGGGTGCTGGCGTAACATCTGAGGGAGGACGCAATGGCGTCGTACGCGAACGAAGACGTGCTGGTTTCGACGGAGTGGGTGGCCAATGTGGCCGCCAATCCGGAGGCTCATCCGAACGTGCGGATCGTCGAATCCGACGAAGACCGGGCGCTCTACACGCAGGGCCATGTGCCCGGAGCCGTCGAGATCGACTGGCAGGTCGACCTGCAAGACGCCACCTGGCGGGACTACATCGATCGCGCTGCGTTTGAAGACCTCTGCCGCCGGAAGGGCATCTCCAACGACACCACCGTCGTGTTCTATGGCGACAAGAGCAACTGGTGGGCCTGCTACGCCTTCTGGACGTTCAAGCTCTACGGCCATGCCGACTGCCGCATCATGAACGGCGGCCGCAAGAAGTGGGCGCTCGAGGGCCGTCCCTGGTCGACCGACCGGGTCGATCCCGCCCCAAGCACCTACACCGCCACCGAGCAGGACATGTCGATCCGAGCCCTCCGCGACGAGGTGCTCAAGCACCAGAAGGCAGGCAAGCCGTTGATCGACGTCCGCAGCCCCGAGGAATACAGCGGCGAGCGGCTCCACATGCCCGACTACCCCAACGAGGGCTCGCTGCGGGGCGGCCACATCCCAGGCGCTGTCAGCATTCCGTGGCCCCTTTCCGTCAACGAAGACGGCACCTTCAAGTCGGCAAAAGATCTCGAGAAGCTCTACGTCAAAGAGAGCAAGCTGCGACGTCGCGCCGCCACGGTCGCCTACTGCCGAATCGGTGAGCGGTCGAGCCTG
Organism: uncultured Planctomycetaceae bacterium; assembly: GCA_937900985.1. Taxonomy (GTDB): domain Bacteria; phylum Planctomycetota; class Planctomycetia; order Pirellulales; family UBA1268; genus M30B53. The sequence continues at coordinate 2,873 of CALCGM010000589.1, forward strand.
ACCTGGTTCGTGCTGAAGTATCTGCTCGGCTTCTCCAACGTGAAGAACTACGACGGCTCCTGGCTGGAGTGGGGCAACGCGGTGCGGATGCCGATCGTGAAGGGGCCAACGCCCGATGGAAGCCCGGCTGTCTCCGAGCCGCCGTCTGCCTCCGCGTGAGAAGCGTTTGAGCCCATGAGCACGGTTGCGGAACGACTAGACGAGGTGGTCGACGACTTCGCCGATCTCGATGGCAGGGAGAAGCTTGAGATGCTTCTCGAATACGCCGCCACGCTCCCGCCGCTGCCTCCCGGCCACGCGGGCCTCGACGAGAACCGCGTCCATGAGTGCCAGTCGCCTGTGTTCATCCAGGTGGAGCTGAGGCCCTCCGCGGATGGCCAGCCCGGGGTTTACCTCCAGGCGGAAGTGGCGGAAGAAGCACCGACGGTGCGGGGCTTTGTGGCGGTGCTGGCGAAGGCCTTTGCGGGCAGGCCGGCCGATGAGGTGCTCGCCGTCAACGACACCCTCCTCGACCGCCTCGGGCTTGCTGAGGTGCTCGGCATGCTCCGCACTCGCGGCCTGCGGGCCATCATCGAGTATGTGAAGCGGGGCGTCGTTCGCAGCCTCGCTCACTAGTTCTCGGGGAGGCGAGGGGGGTCGGCGAACGCTCGAGGAGCGTAAAGGCCTATCCTGGC
>CALCGM010000590.1 GCA_937900985.1 uncultured Planctomycetaceae bacterium
AATACTGATCCTGCGTCCAACGCTCAAAGGGATGGTCGTGGCACTGGTTGCAGTTGAAACGCACGCCGAGGAAGAGGTGCGTGGTGTTTTCCATCATCAGCTGCGGATCGCGAAGCACCTTGTAGTACGACGCTGCTGGATTGGCCTTGTTCGAGCCGCTGCTGGTGAGCACCTCCCGGGCAAACTGGTCGTAGGGACGGTTTTCAGCGACCGCCTGCCGGATCCAGTCGCGGAAGGCCGCCGCCCCCTCCGCCCCCAGAAACTTCCGGTTCACCTGCAGCAGGTCGGCCCACTTGTTGGTCCAGAAGTCGACATACTCGGGGCTCGCCAGCAGCCGATCGATGACCTCCTCCCGCTTCTCCCGCACCGGCCTCGTGTCTTTGAGAAACTCGCGGACCTGCTCAGGCGAAGGCGGCAAGCCGGTGAGATCGAGCGTGACCCGTCGCAGGAAGGTGGCATCGTCGCAGAGTTCCGATGGCCGAATCTTCATCCGCTGCCACTTGTCGGCCACAAGCTCGTCGATGCGGCCGTAGGTCACCACGCCTTCCCACACAAAGCCGTCCCGCGGGCCCATCACCGTCAGCGTGGTCGCTGCATAGCTCCCCTCGTAGCGGACCAACACGGCCGCCTCTCCGCGACGGATGGCGGTGAGCACACCCGTCGGCGAACTGGTCGCCACCTCCGTGTTGCCGCTTTCCATGAAGGCGTCGCGGGTCACGTCGCGAGAGCTGCCGTCGGCGTAGCTGGCCACCACCCGGATCTGCTGGGTGCTGCCGATCTGCTCAACAACCGGGTTTTGTGGCTGCACGGTGATGCCGGTCACCCGGGGCGTCTCCATGTTGAGCCGCGCCCCCTCGGCAACCCAGCGGTGCACCACGCCGTGCTGGGGTGAGCCTTCCTCGATCCGCACACCGCCTTCGTGCGGCACGCGGCCGAGCGCCTTGGAGATCATCAGGCTGTCATCGGGCGACGCTACGTTCACACGGCGGGCAGCCAGGTCGTCAGTCAGCGCGCGAATATCAAACAACGGGTCGTAGCCACGGAGCGAGAGCTTGAAGCCGTTCTTGCCCTTCTGGGCGCCGTGGCAGGTGCCCTGGTTGCAGCCGGCCTTGGCGAGGATCGGATTCACATCGCGAATGAAGTCGAGATCGACCGCAGCGTCGCTGCCAAGGCCTGCCACCTCAACCGGCAGCACCGTCTGCTGCGAGCCGACTGTGATGGTCACGCTCCCCGCCCCATCGGCCAACGGCCGCAGCAGGCCGGAGCCGCTCACCGCGAGGTTGTCGCTGACGGCATAGCTTGCCGCCCGCGTAGCATCGGCCCGCGAGCCGTCGGCCATACGGGCCTCCACCAGCAGCTGAACGTAGGCGTAGGGGCCGCGGAGCACGACGGTCTCCGCGGGCGACACCTCGATCGCGGCCACCTGGTCCACCGCGAGCTCCACGCCGGCAGGCTCTGCCGCAGCCTCGCTTTCGGCCGATCGCTGCTGCCAGGCCGCTGGGTCGTAGACCGCCACATCACCGGCCGCCGCATCCTGCACGGTGGCCACCGGAAACGACCGGACCTCGCCTCCAGCCTGATCAAAAACCCGCACCATTCCGTCGGCCCCACCGACAGCCACCTCGCCCGTGGGCAGGAAACAGGCGGCATACACGGCCACGGCCAGCGGCACCCGGGCCAGTTCCTCGTCCGCGGGGTTTGTGAACGCAGTCAGCTGCTTCTTTTCCTCATCGGACCGCTGGCCCGCCTCCTTCTTCAGGATGGCCATGATGTCGTCGGGCACCTCGGCCTGCTCGCGGGCCTTCCAGAGGCAGAGCTCACTCGCACCGTCGATCGTGGAAACAGCCGCCAGCACCTTTGTGTCGTCGCTGATGTCGACGGCGAAAATCCGCCCGGGCATTCCTGGCAGCGTCCGCAGGAGATTGGCGTCGTCGCCGATCTTTCGTGGCGTGGCCCGAAACACCCGGTAGACCTTCGCTGAGCCATCGGCACCGCCGACAAGGATCTCATCGCGGCCGGGCAACGGCACCACCGCCGAGAGCCCGCCCCGCAGCGCTCCGGGAGTGATCGACGTGATGTTGTCGATAAAGCGTTCGGTGGCGGTCTCCGTCAGCTTGCAGGTCATGTCGCGGGCCACCGAGACGATGTGGCTGCCATCGGCGATGAAGGCCGTGCCGAGCACCCAGTCTTCGTGGGCACCCTGAAAAACCTTCTGCTCACCTGACACCGCATCGATCGCCCGCACCACGTTGTCGGTGCCACCAAAGGCCACCAGCGATCCATCGGGAGACCAGCTCACGCCCCGCAGGGTGTCGAAGGT
>CALCGM010000591.1 GCA_937900985.1 uncultured Planctomycetaceae bacterium
AGATCGGCTGCGGGAACAGGTTGGTGCGTCGCACGCGGTGGCCGACCTGCGATCGCTGCTTGACGACCAATCCGTTGATGCCGTGGTGGTGGCCACGCCCGATCACTGGCATGCGCCGGCAGCGATTCTGGCCTGCGAGGCGGGCAAGCATGTCTATGTGGAAAAGCCTCAGAGCCACAATCTCAGAGAAAGCCGGCTGCTCCTTGATGCCGCCCGCCGCAACCGGGTTGTCGTGCAGCACGGCACCCAGAGCCGCTCGAATCCGCTCATTGCCTCTGCCGTCCAGATGCTGCGCGAAGGCGTGATCGGCGATGTGTTCGTTGCCAAGGCCTGGAACGTCCAGCGGCGGCAAAGCATCGGGCATGAGCAGCCCAGCGAGCCGCCGGCCGGCGTGGACTACGACCTCTGGGTCGGCCCCGCGGAGTTCGTGCCGTTTCAAAACAATCGGTTCCACTACAACTGGCACTGGTGGCACAACTTCGGCACCGGTGATATCGGCAACGACGGAACCCACGAGCTCGACTACGCCCGCTGGGGGCTCGGTGTTGAAGGGATGCCGGCGGTGGCTGCCGGGGTCGGCGGCAAATATTTCTTCGACGACGACCAGGAGTTTCCCGACGTCGCCAGCTGCACCTTCGAGTGGCCTGGCGACGGCCAGGTCGGCCAGCGGCGACAGCTGATTTTTGAGATGCGGCTGTGGTCGAGCAACTTCCCCTTCAACTGCGACAGCGGCGCCGAGTTTTACGGAACGGCCGGCCGGATGCTCGTCAGCAAGCGGGGAAAGGTCGAAGTCTACGACGAGCGAAATAAGCGGATCGACAAGGCCGCCCCACGCGATCCGCCCCAGCTGACCGGCAGCCATCAGGCTGACTTTCTTGACGCGATCCTGACCAACCGCAGGCCTCATGCGGACGTTGCCATCGGGCATGACTCGGTGGCGCTTGTGCACCTGGCCAACGCAGCCCTCCGGCTCGGGCGGTCGCTGAAGCTCGATGCGGGGCAGGAGACCGTCGTTGGTGACGAGCAGGCGACCGCCCTGCTGGCCCGCAGCTACCGCGACGGCGGGCACTGGGCCGTGCCGGCGGGGGTGGCATAACGACTCCATGCGACCAGGGCTTGGATCGCTCCAGACGCCTGAGCTTCGCGGAGGTGCTCGCCAACGCGGGATGCCTACACTACAACCTCCGCCATCCTCCCCGAGCACGACATGCAACCCCGCGAAACCCACGCCCGCAAGGAATACGAACAAGGCGCCCTCGAAGAAGCGACGATCGCAGCCGATCCGATTGAGCAGTTCTCGCTCTGGTATGACGCGGCCGTCGCCGCCAAAGTGCCTGAGCCTGAGGCGATGACGCTCTCCACGGCCACGCCGCAGGGCCGGCCGTCGGCACGAATCGTCTTGCTCCGCGGATTCGACGCCCGCGGCTTCTGCTTTTTCACCAACTACGAGAGCCACAAGGGCCGCGAGCTTGCCGCCAACCCGTTTGCCGCCCTCACCTTCCACTGGGTTGAGCTCGAACGGCAGATCCGCATCGAAGGTCGTGTGGAGAGAACGAGTCCCGACGAATCCGATGCCTACTTCGCGAGCCGGCCGAGCACCTCCCGCATCGGTGCCTGGAGCTCGCCGCAGAGTCAGACGATCCCCAGCCGCGAGACGCTGGAAGAACTCTTTGCAAAGTTTCGCAGCGACCACCCCGACGACTCTGCAATCCCCCGCCCCGAGCACTGGGGAGGCTTTCGGCTCGCGCCCGACCGCATCGAGTTTTGGCAGGGTCGCCCAAGCCGCCTCCACGACCGGCTCTGCTTCCAGCGGGAGGCTGCTGGCCCATGGCAGCTGCAGCGACTCGCCCCGTGAGCAGGCAGCGAGCCGATCGCGTCCTTCGCGATGGCTTTGGATCAGCTGCCGCACCGCTGCTGATGTGGCAACGGCGAGAACACTCCCGCTGATCTCGACCTCACCGAAACCTCCCTGGCCCCTCGCCGTTCTTTGAGTAGGGTTTCACTCATGTCGGGAGGGCCACCGCATGATTCGCGTGCAGCACATCGGAATCTTTTTTGCAGTTGCCGTCATGTTTGCCCTTGCGGCGGCAAACCCTCAGCCTGCTGCCCAGGCCGCAGAGGCTGGCGGAGCGTCCGCAGCCTGGGCGCGAGATGTCGCTGAGGGCCGCCGCCACTGGTCGCTGCAGAAACCTGTTGCGGCGCCGGCACCCGCGGTGAAGGACGTTCGCTGGCCCCGCAGCGAGATTGACCGCTTTCTGCTGTCCTCGATGGAAAAGGCAGGGGTGAAGCCGGTCGTCGACGCGGATCGGGAAGCGCTGCTCCGCCGGCTCTCGTTTGATCTTGTTGGGCTGCCACCGACGCCTGAGCAGGCCGAAGTCTTTCTCGCCGATACGGCCCCAGACGCCGTCGAGCGGGTGGTGAATCAGCTGCTCGCCTCGCCGCGATTTGGAGAGCGATGGGCGCGACATTGGCTCGACATCGCCCGCTATGCCGACTCAGGAGGCAAAGAGACGAACGTTCCCTATCCGCACGCCTGGAGGTATCGCGATTGGGTGATCGATGCGTTCAACGCCGACATGCCCTACGACGCATTCCTCCGGGCTCAGCTTGCCGGCGACCTGCTCGATCATGACGGCCCGGCGGATCAGGCCCAAAAAATCATCGCCACCGGCTTTCTCGCACTCGGCCCCAAGGCACTCAACACCCGCGACCCGCGACAGTTTCAGATGGACCTCGTCGATGAGCAGATCGACGTGACCTCGCAGGCGATGCTCGGGCTCACGCTGGCCTGCGCTCGCTGCCACGACCATCCCTTCGACCCGGTCGCGCAGCATGACTACTACGCGCTGGCGGGGATCTTCATGAGCAGCGAAACGCTCTACGGCAAAGGGCCGCAGTTCCAGAACACCAACCCCTCGACACTGATCGAGCTGCCGCGTGAGGCTGAGCTTCCCACCGCCCTCGCCTCGCTCTCTCAGGCGGAGCGATCCAGGCTCGCGGAGGAGGTGGCGGAGCTCCGGGCGGCCGCAGAGCAGCTGGGCAAAGCTGCGCTCGAAGCCCGTCGGAACGGACAGTCGAGCAACGACGGAGGACTCTTTGTCAGGGTGCGAGCGGCGCAGGATCGTCTGGCAGGGGCCCAATCCGACCTGGATCAGTTTTACGACGATGGCACGCCGCGAGCCCTCGCCATGGGCGTGCTCGACCTTCCTCGGCCGGTCGACAGCCCGCTGCTTGCGCGTGGCGAGGTGGACCAACCGGGCGAGACGGTGCCCCGGGGGCTCGTTGAGGTGCTCTGCGGGCCCGATGAGCCCCGCAAGATTTCCACCGGCAGCGGTCGGCTTGACCTGGCCTTCTGGATCGCCTCCCGCGACAACCCGCTCACCGCTCGCGTCCTGGTCAATCGCGTGTGGCTCAAGCTGATGGGGGCCGGCCTCGTCTCCACACCCGACAACTTCGGCCTGATGGGCATGGAACCGAGCCATCCCGAACTGCTCGACGCCCTCGCTGTCTCCTTAATGGAAGATGGCTGGTCGGTCAAAAACCTGATCCGTCGCATCGTGCTCAGCCGCAGCTACCAGCTCGCCTCGCTGCACGGCGAAGCCAACTTCGCTGTCGACCCAGACAACCGGCTCCGCTGGCGGATGGACCAGCGGCGGCTTGAGGCGGAGGTGATTCGAGATGCGATGCTCGCTGTGGCCGGGAGGCTCGACCTCACCCCCGTCCCGGGATCGCCAGTGGCTCGAGTGCGAGAGGATCGCAGGGGTCTGGCCGAGATGCTCGCGACGCTTCGCACGCGCCCCGACGAATGTCGTTCGATTTTCCTCCCGATCATCCGCGATCAGCCGCCCGAATCGCTGGCCGTGTTCGATTTCCCCGACGCATCGCTCGTCAACGGGCAACGGGATGTTTCCAATCTGCCCGCCCAGGCATTGTTTCTGCTCAACAGCGACGAGGTGGTGTCGCTGGCGAGTTCATTTGCGCAGCAGGTCGCCAGCCTCTCCGGCCCCGTGCCCGACCGACTGGCGACTGCCTTCGCGATGGCACTCGGGCGACGACCGACCACCGCAGAGCGGCAGGCCATCGACAGCTTTTGGGAAGCGTTTTCCCCACGCGACAACGAGCGACTGGCTTTCACCGCCTTCTGTCAGGCGCTGTTTGCCACCGCAGAGTTTCGCTATCTCAACTGACACTGCACGCTCCACAGGGTTTCGCCATGACCAACGACATTCGCAGTCCCTGTCTGTTGAGGCCTCTCCGCGGGCCTCGACGTGCCTTTCTCCAGCACACCGCCAACGGCTTCGGGCTCGTGGCCTTGTCAGCACTGGCTGCCGATACCGCCGAGCACACCGCTGCCTCGGGCCCTCTGTCACCGCGACCACCTCACTTTGAGCCTCGCGCGAAGCGGGTGATTTTTCTCTGCATGCAGGGTGGGCCATCGCACGTCGACACCTTCGACTATAAGCCGAAGCTCATCGCCGATGCCGGTCGGCCCGCCCGTCTGCCAGGAGGGGGTGTCGGGCTCGCCAGCCGCGGGCGGGCTACGCTTCTCCCGCCGCAGTGGAAGTTTCGCCAGCGCGGAGAAGGCGGACTGTGGGTGTCGAGCCTTTTCGACGAGGTGGCTCAGCACGCCGACAAACTCTGCGTGATCAACTCGATGGCTACCGACCTGCCTGCCCACCCGCAGGCCTTCGCTCAGCTGCACACCGGGAGCACGCAGTTTATTCGTCCCTCCCTCGGCGCCTGGACGCTCTACGGGCTCGGCACCGAGAACCAGAATCTGCCCGGGTTTATCGCGATCAATCCCCCCGTTGCTGCGGCCCGTGCCTTCGGCAGCGCATTCCTGCCTGCCGCCTATCAGGCGACGCGGGTGAGTGGCTCGCTTGGGGCCAGCGTTGCATCCCGCCGCGGTGGCAACACCAAATCCTCGGGAATCGCCAATATCCGTCCTCCTCTGCTCGACCGAGACGCCCAGCGAACCCAGCTTGATCTCGTTCAACAGCTCAATGCCGCGCGGCTGGAGCTTGACGGGGGCTCAAGCCCCGGCACCGAGGGTGTGATCGAGTCGTATGAGCTGGCCTTCCGGATGCAGGATGAAGTGCCTCAGGTGATGGACATCTCTCAGGAAACCCAGAGCACACTCACCCGCTACGGTGTGGGGAGCGACGCCACCGACGCCTTTGGCCGGCAGTGCCTGATGGCTCGGCGGCTCGTTGAGGCAGGCGTGCGATTCGTGCAGGTGACGCACGGCAACTGGGACCACCACTTTAATCTCAGCACCGCCCTTGAAGACCGTGCCCGACAGGTTGACCGTCCGATTGCCGGCCTGCTGGCCGACCTTGCCGACCGCGGTCTGCTCAACGATACCGTGGTGATCTGGGGAGGCGAGTTTGGTCGCACACCGCACAGCCAGGGCTCCGACGGTCGCGACCACAACAACAAGGGCTTCACACTCTGGATGGCCGGCGGCGGCGTCAAAGGGGGCATCAGCTACGGCGCCACCGACGACTACGGCTACGAGGCCGTCGAAGACCGCATGCACATCCACGACTGGCACGCCACGCTGCTGCATCTGCTGGGCCTCGACCACGAGCGGCTCACCTTTCCCTACGCCGGCCGCGACTTCCGGCTGACCGACGTCCACGGCACCGTGGCCCGCAAGATCTTTGCTTGACCCGACTGTGATGCCCGTTTCCCCCTCTCTTTTTGGAGACACAGATATGAAAACCCTTCTCCGCCCACTGCTCATCACGCTTGCCAGCTGCCTTGCAGCCACGGCCTTCGCACAGCCCCCGTTGCAGCGTTCTCCAGCGGAAATGATGAAGCAGGCCGACACCGACAATGACGGCAAGCTCAGCCGCGACGAGTTCATCAAGGCCCGCACCGCCAACCTCGAAGAGGCTTTCGACAAGCTGGATACCGACAGCTCAGGCGCACTCGACCAGCAGGAGTTGAGAGCCGCTGCCGACCGGCTTTCCCCTTCTCCCGTCGGCGGTCGTGAAGACACCGGCGGCCGCCGCCGCCCCGCTCAGCGACCGCAGCCGCCCACCGGCGAGCGTCCGCGGGCTGGCGCGATGGCCGCAGCCGCGTTCGACCGTCTCGATGGCGATGGTGACGGCCGCCTGTCCCGCGAGGAGTTTGAAGCTGGCATGGCCCGCCTCCGCGAACTGATGGAGCGCCGAGGCGGCCCCGAGGGCCGCAGCCTTGGGCGGCCCGCTCCCGCTGGAAGAGGTTCGGACGAAGGGTTCCGACGCCCCCCGCAGGAGTAATCGCCTCCATTCCTCAAGCCCGCGCCGCGCTGCCGCTGGATGCCTTCTCTCTGGCGGCAGCGGTGCGGCGTTTGAGCAAGAGCCGCCAGCGGCATGCGACAGTTCGCCTGCGACCGACTAAACTGTCGACAGTCTTCACGAGGGAGAAGTCATGTCACAGTCGAGCAAACGGCCCACGGGATCCCTGCGGGCCGAGTTTGAGCATCCGGGCCTGCGGCAGGTTCGCCGGGCGCTCTTTGACCGCCGCAGCATGCTGAGGTTCGGCGTGGGCGGGCTGGCTGGCGGCAGTTTCTTCGGCCTGACCAACATGGCTCGGGCCTCATCCGGCGCCGCCAGTGGCAAGCCTCCCTCTGCCTGCATCCTGATCTGGATGGACGGGGGCCCCACGCACATCGAGATGTTCGACCCCAAGCCCGACGCCCCCACGGAGATCCGCGGCGAGTTTGGACCGATCGACACCGCGATCCCCGGCGTGCAGTTCAGCGAGCATATGACCAAGCTCGCCGGCATGGCCGACAAGTTTGCGGTGATCCGCAGCGTCTCGCACAACCAGGGCAATCACGGGGCCGGCAACCACTACATGATGACCGGGGCGCCGCCGCGGATTCCTGTCGGCTGCGGCGCGTTTGTGAGCTTTCATCCGAGCATGGGATCGGTGGCGTCGGTGGAGCGGACAGCCCCGCACGGCCTGCCCCGCTATTTTTCGCTGCCGAGCATGACGCGGTCGGGCGGACCCAACTTTTTGGGCGCTACCCACGCACCGTTTGTGGTCTCCGATGATCCCAACAGCGACAGCTTTCGCATTCGCGACCTCGCCCTGCCCCGCGGCCTGGAAGAGCCGCGGTTCCTCGGGCGGCGTGATCTGCGGGCCACTGTCGACCGCCTGCCACGTTTTGACGATCCGGCGGCAGCCGACCCTGTTGCCGCCCTCGACGACTACTACGCCCAGGGCTACCAGCTGGTGACCACGCCCGAGGCCCAGGCAGCCTTCCAGATCGAGCGGGAGCCCGACGCCCTCCGCGAGGCCTACGGCCGCAATCCCTTCGGGCAGCGGCTGCTGCTGGCCCGGCGGCTCGTGGAAGCCGGCGTGCCCTTCATCACCATCAACGACGGCGGCTGGGACCACCACTCCAACATCTTCGGGGCGCTCCGCGACCGGCTGCCGAGCTGGGACGCGTCGGTGGCCGCCCTGATCAACGACCTCGACGAGCGGGGGATGCTGGAGACAACCATGGTGATCGCCCTCGGCGAGTTTGGCCGCACGCCCAAGCTCTCCACACTCTCTGGCCAGACCACCGTCGGCCGCGACCACTGGGCGGGCGCGATGTCGATTCTCTTCGCCGGCGGCGGCACGCCCGGCGGCCAGGTGATTGGGGCAACCGACAGGCTCGGCCATGCTCCAAGCGATCGCAGGCTTTCGCCGGAAAACTTCGTCTCCACCGTCTACACCAAGCTCGGGATCGATCCCGGCAAGCACTTCATCACGCCTGCCGGCCGGCCCGCGTTCCTCGTGTCCGACCCCACGCCCATCGATGAGCTGATGGGCTGATGCACGAGCTGGCTGTATTCTCGACGGCGGTCCGCCGCCTGCTGTTCGCGGCAGTGATGCTCGCAGGTGTCTGTGGTTCCGTGGCTGGCAGGGCCGACGAGGCCAAGCCGCTGGCGGTCGCCTCGCTCTCGCCGCCGGGAGGCCAGGCCGGCACGACGGTCGTCGTCACGGCCGAGGGCGAGTTTCCCAGCTGGCCAGTGCAGGCCTGGACCGACCGTGGATCGCTCGTCTGGACGCCGCAAGAGGAGGCGGGGCAGTTTGCCGTGACGATTCCGCCCGACGGATGTTTTGGGCTGCACAGTGTGCGTTTTTACGACGCCTCCGGGGCCACGGCCGTCGTGCCGTTCTTGGTCGGCAACCTGCCGGAGCGAGCCGAGGCCGAGCCCAACAACACCCTCGCCGAAGCGACGCCGCTCGACGCCCTTCCGCAGACGATCAACGGCCTGCTTGAAAAGTCGGGCGACGTCGACAGCTACCGCGTCGAGCTGCAGGCAGGCGAAACACTCGTCGCGGCTCTTGAGGCCAACAGGCTCCTGGGCTCGCCGGTCGATGCGGTTCTCGAACTGGTCGATGAGGGGGGTGCCTACCTCGGCCGCAACCTCGATGCCACGGGTCTTGATCCACGGCTCGGCTACACAGCCGTTCGGGATGGCGTGCATGTGATTCGCGTGTACGGATTTCCGGCGGCTCCCAACTCGACGATTGGGCTCGCCGGAGGCGGCGATCACCGCTACCGGCTGACGGTCTCGAAGACCGGCCTGCTGACCGGCTGCCTCCCCACGGTCGCCGCCGCCGCCGCCGAGACATCCCTGCGGGCCTGCGGCTTCGCGGTCCCAGAACACCTCTCGCCCATCACGGCGACGACGGCGAACCATCGCAGCCTCTGGGCTGCATTTCCTGGTGTTCCCGGCGTGATCGAGCTGCCCGTTGTCGCCACCGCAGTGTTGCCGATCGGCTCGGCGGCCGATGAGCATTCCTTGCCGCTCAGCCCGCCGTTTGTCGCCAGCGGGCAGTTCACGACAGCCGACGAGGAGCACCGTTTCCGCGTCGCAGCCGTCAAAGATCAAAAACTACAGGTCCGTCTCGAATCCCAGTCTGCGGGCTTCGAGGCCGACCCGCTGCTCGCCATCCATGATGCCGAGGGAGCGGTGCTCGTTGCCAAGCAAGAGCGAGACGCGAGCCTTTCCTGGGCCGCGGCACAGGATGGCCTGGTCACCTTCGCGGTCCGCGATCGCCGCGGCCGCTGTGGGCCCGGCCACCTCTACCGGCTCTCGGTGGAGCCGGAGACGCCTGCCTTCACCGCGAGTGTCTCGGCGGATCAGTTCACCGCCACCGTCGGCGAGCCGCTGGCGATCGAGATCAGCATCAACCGAAAGTTTGGCTTCGCCGAGCCGATCACTTTTTCACTCACCGGCGGCCCCGACGGCGTGACTGCGGAGCCCGTGACGTCGGCCAACGAGGGCGATGCCGCGACGAAAGTATCGCTCACCATCCATGCGTCGGCCGCAACGGGTGGGCCTCTACGGATCGAAGGCCGGCCACAGAACCAAGAATCCCCGGCCCCTGCGGCGCCCATCGCCGTCGTGTTTGGCGGCACCACGCTGCGGGAAGCCTGGCTCACGATCCTGCCAGCGGGCGAGGCAGGCCCGGAATAACAGCCGTTGGGATTCGCTTATTCTCCGCCTGTTTGCGTGGCTTCCTCAATGAACTGCTGCAGAACGTCTGCGGTGAGCGTGAAGCTTCGCACGCGGCTGTGCCGGGCGATGTTCAGGCCGAGAAACTCCCCGTCCAGGTTGAAGATCGGCCCGCCACACTCGTCTGGCTGCAGATCGGCGTCGTGAGCAATGACCTCCTCAAAGCCATCGCGGCGGCCGCTTTTTTCAATCTGATCCGCCGCATGATTGGAAAACGCCGGCAGGCTGCCGAGCATCACCGGCTTGACCAGCTCCTCCTCTTCGCGGACGAGCGTGGCAGTGATCACGGCATTCGGGTCGACCCCAGCGAGAAAGCTTCGCAGGTCGCTCTGCGTGCGAATCATCGTGTCGTTGAGCTTTTTGATCACGTCGCCCACCAGCAGGCCAGCACGCTTCGCCGCGCCGTCGTCGGTGACCTCGTTGAGAATCGCGCCTTCGTTGTCGCCGTAGGTTCCGGGCACCACGCCAAGGAATCCTCGGCTCTGCTGTTTCTGTGAACGAAACACGAGACTGCTGACCACGCTGACACGCCCATCGCCGTCGCCATCTGGGCTGAGCACAAACGTCCCCGTTGCCGGCATTGCGGCCACCTTCTCGAGGCTGATCCCGCTGGCCTGCTCGCCAGGGGCCTCCAGGAGGACCACGTCGTTGCCGGGATCGCGTTTGACCACGCGGAGCACCACCGTCTCTCCGTCGATCTCCGCCTGCGGCTGCTCCCCCACCTCCGAGCTCTTGCTCACCACCCAGGGCGTGCCCTGGATCCGTGTCCCGGTGATGGTGCGGGAAGCGTCGGCGGCAAAGCGACTGGTGATCTCCAGGCATGCGTCGTCGAGCGTCGACTCAAGCACCGAGAACTGCTCCGCGAGCCGAGCCAGCTCCTTGAAGCCCTGCGGCTTTGCCACGTCAGGCCGATCGGTCTCCGGCAGAGGCACCTCTGGCGCAGCCTCTCGCTGTACGTCAAAGGCAACCTTCAGCTCAAGCTGCTCATCTCCACGCAGCAGGGCGAGGCTGAGCGTTTCGAGGCCCTCGTCGCGGGCCGCCACGAGCGCCTCCTGCAGGTCGGCAACCGACTCCAGCTCGCGATCCTGGATCTTCAGCAGCCGATCTGCGTCTTCGATACCAGCCTTCGCCGCCAGGCTGCCTTCAATGACAGCGACCACCGCCAAGCCTTTGGCTTCGTCGTCGTCATCACGGTCGGACTCGAGAAGCTGCACGCCCAGACGCGGCATCGGTGGGCCCGACTGCGTAAACACCTGCTCCCGATTGAGTTCGTTCCAGAAGGTGCGGTAGACCTCGATCGGCACCTCGTAGTTCCGCTCCATTGAGAGGCCGATCCGCGAATGGATTCCGATCACACAGCCGTTGAGATCAAACAACGGCCCGCCGGAGTCGCCTGGCTCCATCAGCGCCGAAGACTGCAGCATCCCCCGTCGACGACTGTTTCGCACCACTCGCCCGAAGCGGACCACCGGCTCCTGGTCAGCCAGCTGCCCGCCGGGGTAGCTCAGACCGATGCAGGGCTGGTTGGCCACCAGCGACGTTGAGTCGCCCATCGGCACATGCGGCAGATCGGCCGGCGGATCGCTGATCATGATCAGCGCCGCATCCGCCCGTGGATTTGAGCCTTTGCCAACGCCGCGGAGGCGGCGGCCATCGGGCAGGCTGACGCGATACCGCACTCCCGGCTCCACAGCATGGCCGGCCGAGAGCACATGGCCCTCAGGGCTGACGATCACGCCACTAAAACTGCTGCCACGGCCATTGATCTGCACGACTGCAGGCCGCACGCGGTCAATCGTCTCCCGCACATCGAGTTGCAGTGCGGCGATGTCAAAGTCGTCGCCCCACGAGACCGCCCCTGCCCCCAGCGGAAGCACCAAGACCAACAGCAAGAGGAAACCAGCACGTTGCAACCGCATGACGCCACCCCTCAAAGACGAGAAATGTTTTCTCAATCATAGCCCGGAGCGACGGGGTGGTGGTGCAGAAGACGCTTCCAGACGCCTCACCGCCGCCTCGGCCGCGGTTCCCAGTTGGGATTTGGCCAGCGGGCGGTGTCGAGGTAGCTGGCAAGCTTTTCCGAAAGATCCGGATGCGCCGCCGCCACGTCGTTCTCCTCCGCCACATCGGCATCGGTGTCAAACAGCTGCAGCGGTTCACCGAGCCGGCGGATGCCCTTCCAGCGGCCCTGGTAGAGGCAGGCCTGACGGAAGCCACCCTCGTGAAACTCCCAGTAGAGATAGTCGTGCTGGGGCTGCTGATCGGCGTGGCCGGTCAGCTCCGGCACAAGGCTCAGCGAATCGGTGTTGCCCGGGGCTTCGGTTCCCGCCAGGTCTGCCGCGGTGGCCATCACGTCGGCAAACGAGCCGACAAAGCCCGACTCGCTTCCCGCCGGCACTCTTCCTGGCCACCAGCAGATCGTGGGCACGCGGATGCCACCGTCGGTCAGGCTCCGCTTGATGCCCGAGTAGGGGCCGGAGGGGGTGAAACGATCGAGGCTGTGCCTGCTCTCGTTGTGGGGGCCGTTGTCGCTGGTGAAGATCACGAGCGTGTTCTCGGCGATGCCCTGCTCCTTGAGTCGGTCGAGCAGCCGGCCGACATGCTGATCGAGGCGAGTGATCATCGCCGCATGGCCCTTGTCTTGCTCCGGCCAGTCTTCCTCGGCATACGGTCCGAAGTCGGGCACGTTGGCCCCGTTGCCGAGCGCCCGCGTTCGCTCGTTGTTGGCATGCGGCACCACGAGGCTCCAGTAGAGGAAGAAGGGCTGCTCGCTCTCGCGGCTGACATACTCCAGGGCTCGCTCGGCAAAGAGGTCGTCGGCAAACTCCACCTGCTTGGTGGCATAGCCGCCGCCAAAGTCGCCGACCGGCTCAACCACATTTTTGAGCATCACCTTCGCTTCATTCTCCCAGAGATAGTCGGGGAAGTGGTTGTGGGCCCGGTGCTGATTGAGATAGCCAAAAAACTCAGCGAAGCCCTGCTTCCGCGGCAGCCCGCTCTCCGCGCCTCCCACGTCGCCAAGCCCCCACTTGCCAAAGAGCGCGGTGCGGTAGCCCGCCGCTGCAAGCACCTCGGCAACGGTGACATCCTCATCGAGCAGGGCCTGCGCCTGCGGATTGGTGCGGCCGGCATTGCCCCGCACCCGCGTGTGGCCGTGGTGCTGGCCGGTCATCAGTACGCTCCGCGAGGGCGCGCAGACGGTCGCCCCGGCATAGAAGTGCGTAAACCGCATGCCTTCGGCCGCCATCTGATCGAGCCGTGGCGTCTGGATGATCGACTGGCCGTAGCAGCCCACCTCGCCGTAGCCGAGGTCGTCGGCCAGGATCACCACGATGTTGGGCCGGTCGGCAGCGTGCGCCGCAGCAAGGCTCGCGACCGTGACCAGCAAAACCATCCCCAACACACCCAGCCGCTGCCGCAGTGAGATCATTCTCGTCTTCCTTCTGTAACGTTCGTCCCGTGTCATTCGCTACGTCCGCCAATACATCGACTTGCGAGGGCCTTGGTAGCGGACCTCCATCTGAGGTGTTTCCACGCGGGTGTTGCCCGCGGCGATCGAGTCGACGCCGCCGATCACCATGCCGGAGGTGAGCAGCGTCCGCTCGATCGGATAGGTGGTTTCCCCGGTGAGCACCATCTCTTCCACATGCCGCGAGAGCGGGTTGAAGAAGTCGGCCGTGCTCGCTCCGTGGCCCGGCATCGGCAGCATCATCTGGCAGCTGACGATCTCACCGGTGTCGGCCCGCATCCCGGCGTAGTTGAAGTCCTGGATGCCGGTCAGAAAGATCGCGGTGTGAAAGCCGTCGCGGTGCTCGATGAACGAGCCGGTGGTGCTGGGCAGCATTTCTCGGGCCCAGGCGAGGCTCACAGGGGCCGACGGGTAGCCGCCATCGACCGGCAGGTTGTGGCTGCGGCAGAGGGCCGACACAAACAGCTTGGCGGTTGTTTCCCGCGCCGCGAGATGCTCATACATCGCCTCACCCGAAAGCGTGAGCACTGAGCGGATGCCCACCTCGCCTCCCCGCCGCCGCTCCGACATGCACTGGGCCGTCTCCAGGGCGTGGAAGTCGTAGCTGTCGATGCCCCCGTAGGCGACGCAGACACTCTCGGAAAGTGGCACATCAAACGGCATGTCGATCGACGGCAGCCGCCAGGTCACCGGCAGCGAACTCCCGGCATAGAAGGGAAAGCTCAGCCGCCGAGAATCATCAACCATCTCCTGGCACTCCGCCCAGTCGGTCGAGAGATGCTTGTCGTTAAACACCGGCACGCTGCGGCCGCTGTCTTCAAAGACATCGACGACTTTTTTGAACCACTCATAGCGTGGATAGCGGGTCTGCCCCTTGGCCGTCTTCGGGTAGTCGCCATGCTCGCCGATGATCACCACACCATCGACCGCCAGCTTTTCGCCACCGAGCGTGAGCGCCTCCTCGATCGTGGGATACGACGCCAGGCCATACTTTTTGATGCGGGCTTTCCCCAGGTCGTCGTCGCGAACCTGGTCGAGGTAGACCCCGGCCACCTCGAGCCGCGGAGCCTCCCACTGCCCTCGCCAGCTCTGCCCCATCGCGAAGCGGTCGAGGAAGTGCTGGGCGTGGGAGTGTTGAAACACCACTGTGCCGAGGAAGGCGATCTTAGGGCGGCGGCCGTCTGCCCACGCCCGAGCCGACCGGCCCGTGGCGGCGGCGACCGCGCCGCTGAGCAGCGTCCCCGTGAAGCCGCGCCGCGTGATTCCCTGCTGCCGTTGCATAGCTATCCCTCCCAAGAAACGCCGTCCCAGTGTCGCATTCGCCCGAGCATGGCGGCCGCATCGCTCGTGAAGGCCGCCAGCAGGTGCTCCCCCTTCTCTGCCGACGCCAGCTGCGGTGAGCCGATGTGGCCGATCGCCGAGAGATCCTTCGTGATCCAGCCCCGGCTCGCGGGCAGAAAGGGATTGCCTGGCTCAATCGTCTCGCAGGCCGCGTAGTCTCCGACGAGCTGCGGCGCAATCCGCAGCATCATCGACGTCTCCCACTCGCAGGCGTGGCCCATCGCATGCTGCTCGAGATCGCCCCGGCCCTCCCACGGCCGCGCCCCCAGCGACCAGTAGGTGGCACTCAGCAGCAGAAGGTCGCTGCGGTCGCGATGCCGCTGCCGCACCTCGAAGGTCACCTGCTTGGCCGGCACATCGTTGCCGCCGTGGCCGTTGAAAAGCAGGATCCGCGTGAAGCCATGCAAGAGCATGGCCTCCATGAGCCCATCGATCAGATCGAGGTAAGTCCGCGGGGCGGCCGAGAGCGTGCCCGGAAAGTCCATGTGGTGGTGCGAGTTGCCAAGCCACTGCAGGGGCGTGATCAGCACCTGCCCTGACAGTTCCGCCTCGATCCGTCGTACAATCTCGCCGAGGAGCATGCTGTCGGTGAAGACAGGCAGATGATGGCCATGCTGCTCAACGGCAGCGATGGGGATCACCACGGGGGTGTCGCGGGAAAGGCCATCAATCGTCGGCCAGGGCTGTTCCGCAAGCAGCATCTGCGTGTGTCTCCCGAATGCGCCCCGTGGCGTTGCCGCCAGAGCCTCCCCGGCTCCACTCATCACGAAGGAGAGTATCGGTGCAACTGACCGGGTCTTCAACTCGCGGCGACCGTTCGTCTGCTGGCGGATGGTGGATCAGCGGCCTGCTGCTGCTGGCCACGATGATCAACTACATGGATCGCCAGACGCTCTCCAATCTGATTCCCCGCATCACCGCCGAGTGGAATCTCACCAACGAGCAGTATGGCGACATGGAGTTTGTCTTCGGCGTGGCCTTCGCCGTCGGCTCGCTGGTGTTTGGCTTTGCCGCCGACAAGGTCTCGGTGCGGTGGCTCTATCCGGCGATTCTGGTGGCCTGGTCTGCCGTCGGCTTCGCGACCGGGCTCACCCGCGGCTACGACTCGATGCTCGTCTGCCGGGGCCTGCTGGGCTTCTTTGAATCGGGCCACTGGCCGTGCGCGCTGATCGTGACGCAGGCGGTGATGAGCAAGAGCGACCGGGTGATGGGCAACAGCATCCTGCAAAGCGGAGCCTCGGCCGGCGCCGTACTCACGCCGCTGGTGATCCGCCTGATGGTCGGCGACAGCACCGAGCCCGATGCCTGGCGGATGCCGTTTTACGTGATCGGGCTGATCGGCCTGCTCTGGGCGGTCGCCTGGATTCGCCTCGTGCCCCCGGGCCTGCTGCCGGCCGGTGGGAGGCGGACGGTTCAGGCCACAGGCAGCACAAGCAATGCGCCTCCAGACCAGGATGCCGCAGCCGACGATTCGTTGATCGGCTGGTTTGGCCGGCTGCTCGTCGACCGCCGCTTCTGGGGGCTGATCGTGATGGTGATCATGATCAACACCTCCTGGCAGCTGGTGCGGGCCTGGCTGCCGACGTTTCTGCAAAAAGGCCGTGGCTACTCCGAAGCCGAGGCCCTCTACTTCAACTCGCTCTACTTCATCTTCACCGACGTCGGCTGCATTGCCGCAGGGGCCGCAGCCCTGGCCCTTGCCCGCCGCGGGATGGCGGTGCACACCAGCCGCGTGCTCGTGTTTCTTGCCTGCTCGCTGCTGGCCGCGCTAACCACCGTGGCGGCGATGCTGCCAGCGGGCTGGCTGCTGCTGGGCACGCTGCTCGCGGTGGCCGCCGGCACCCTCGGCGTGTTTCCCTGCTACTACTCCTTCACGCAGGAGCTGACCGTCTCCCACATGGGCCGCGTGACCGGCGTGCTCTCGTTCGTCGGCTGGCTCGCGTCGGCCCCGGTGCAGAAACTCTTCGGCCGCATCGCCGACGCCACCGGCAGCTACGACCTCAACATGGCGATCCTCGGCTGGGCCCCGCTGGCTGGGCTGATCGCGTTTGTCGTGCTCTGGCCAGTGGGTCGCAATCAGCGAGAGCAGACGTGATGCCGCTGGTGGTGGTGCTGGGCCGTGATCCACGGCACCGCCCGCCAAATGCTCGGCATCCCCGCGGTAAGCCATGCCAGCGGGATCGGCACAAACGTGAAAAAAACCACCCGGAAGGCCACGAGCTGCGTACCGTCGATACGGTCAAAGTGCTTCCAGTCGATCGGCAGCTCGCCGCCGTGTGGCGATGCAGTTCACCGATGCCCACGCGGACGATCTTGGCGAGCCTCTGGCAGCCACCGTAGGATCATCGGGTGATGAAAACTCCCTGTCGAGTCTTTCACGGATGCTCTGAGAAATGGCGATTGAAACGGGTAGTGCCATGCGATGTTTTCCGATCGGCGATCTTTCCGGCTTGATTCTGGGCCTTCTCTTGGGCCTTACCGTCTGCGGCCAGCCAAGCGCTGCTGCCGACGACGATGCCACGGAGACCAGCCCCGCAGCTCAGGAGCACGAGTCGGGGCGAGGCCGTGGGCCGGGCATGGGCCGCGGCATGGGGAGAGGTTTTCAAGGTGGCCGTGGCCCGGGTGCCAAAGTCGGCAACTTTCAGGCCGACATGCGTACGATCCACGCGATGTTCGACAACCGCGACAAGATCCGTCGCAGCGTGATGCTGCTGCCAGATGGGGCGGAGTCGCTGACCGAGTCGGACGACGAAGAGCTCGCTGCCATGCTCAAGGATCACGTGCCGAATATGGATGCCCGCGTGCTCGGCAATGCGCCACTGCCGCCGATGACCTTTCATCCGGTGTTCGTGGCACTCATCAAGCACGCTGACGACTACACGCTCGACTACGAGGAGACCGACAAGGGCGTCAAGGTCACCTACCAGTCAGACGATCCATACGTCGTCATGCTCGTTCAGGAGCATGCCAAACTGGTGAGCCGCTTTCTGCAGAATGGTCATGACGAGATCCATGCGGACTACGAACTCCCCGAGTTTGACGAGGTGACCGCCGCCGCGAAGGCCAAGGCCCTCAAGGCCCGAGGCATGCTTTTCACGACGCTCTCCAGCCGGCTCGGCGAGGTGATCAAGGCGAAGGGGCCGGCTGCGGCCATCGAGGTCTGCAGCAAAGAAGCACATGTGCTTGCCGAGAACGTCGGCGAGCAACTCGGAGTCCGCATCGGCCGCACGGCCCTCAAACTCCGCAATCCTGCCAATGCGTCACCTGCGTGGGCGGAGCCCCTGCTCTCAGCCACGCCGAGCGTTGCGACCTTTGTCGATCTCCCTCACAACCAGCTGGGTGCCCTCCTCCCGATTCGGCTCAAAGAGGCGTGCACCACGTGTCACGGCCCAGTCGACACGATTCCACCAGATGTTCGCGAAGCATTGACCGCCTGGTACCCTGACGATGAGGCCACTGGCTTCCAGGTTGGTGATCTCCGCGGCTGGTTCTGGGTGGAAGTCGATACGGCCGTTGCAACGACGCAGGGCGGGCGGTAGCCAGGTAGTCATCGCCCCGCCGCGTCCTCCCGACCGCCAATCGTCTCTGCCACAAACTCAAGGCATGCCAGTTTTCCGATTCCCATACACCCTCAGGATGGCCGAAGCGTATGGCCGCCGGATGGCACAGGCAGCTGCGCATCTCGTCGAACGCACGGCCCCCAAACGGCCATTCAACTTCGCGGCTGCTTCCTTTTTTTGACCGAAGCCTTCGCCGGCGCGGCTTTTCGGCCAGTTTTCGCTGCAGCTTTCTTCCCACCCTTCTTGGTCGCCGTTTTCTTGGCAGCTTTTTTCTGGGCAGCCTTCTTCACGGCAGGCTGCTGAGCCTTTTTCTTGGTGGCCTTTTTGCTGGCCTTGGCCTTTGGCACGCTGACTTTCTTGGTGCTTCTTTTTTTGGTGGCGGTTTTTTTCTTCGCGGCGGCGACTGCCCCCAGATCGATACCGAAGATGTCGCCCAGATCATCTTCGGCGAGTTCGCTCACCACCTGCCCCCGAACAGCCTGGGATACCGATTCCCTGGTCGCGGCGGAAACGAGCTCCTGCTGATCGACGCCCCGCAGGAGAAAGAGCAGCTCGGGCTGCGTGTCGAGCCGGTGGCCGATGGCATACAGCACCGCTGCTAAGTGCTTGCAGAGCCTCGCCCCGTCAGGGCAGCTGCAGCGAAGGGCGATCTGCCGAGGCGAGGGAAACATGCCGTCGTCGGGCTGTGTGAGCCGTCGCATCACATCGTCAGCCAACCGCCCGGCGAGCAGGTCCAGAAGTGATCCGATCGATGTCGCACAGTCACGCTTGATCGCCCGCCACGTGCTCGCCGCCAAGGGCTTGATCTCGATCCGCACGTCGTAGGCGTAGCTGCCCGCCACCACCGCTTCAACCAGCCCCTGTGTGACATGCACATCCGCCACCGAGCCGTTGCGGGCATAGGTCCGCCCACGAGGCAGGCGGTTGGAAAAGTCGCTGTAGTTCTCGAGGTTGCGGCACCATGCCTTGCCCCAGAACGTCTTCACAATCTCACGCCCCGAGATCCGCACCGGCTCAGCCTGCCGGCCGCTCTGCTCGGCACGCTGCTCGGCATGCCGCCTCGCCGCTGCAACACGTCGGTAGACAGGCACGTATTCAGGCCATTCATCATCCATGCCATACCAGCCCATCGATCCGTTCCTTATGAGGATCAAAAGCAATGAGGATCAAAAGCATTTCATCCGTGTGAGGGCCCGCCGAACGTCATCGCCTCACGGGAAAACGCCCGTTGTATCCGTTTGGCTCCAAAATGACTTGCTGGCAGTTCGGGCACTCGTCACCTTTTCTGACATGAAAGCAGCCCAGTCAGGCCCATCATCAGCCGCGTCCGGTTCAACACTCCGTCTGCGGGTGACGCCCCGCCGACGGCTCATCATCGAGCCGGCGGACCCAGCCGATGGCATCTCGAGTGTTGCCCTGCCTCAGGCAGTCGCGGCAGCGATCACGAGGTCGATGGCCGAGGGAGAGGCCGCAGGGCTCCTCGCTCTCGTCGGGCTCTCAGAGAGCGTGACGCTGCCCCCCGCCTTCGCCTTCTTCCGCACCCACGCCCGGCATCTGGTCACGGCCCTTGGCCACCTGACCGAAGACGACCGCGTTTCCTTTGGAAAAGCACGAAAGGACAGCGATCTCACGCGGTTCCTGCCGCCGGCCGACGACGACTCACTTGCGGCCTCGGTTGCCGAAGCCCCGCCGATGCCCGGCCTGGAATACCTTTCCGCTGCCCTGCTTCGCGAGATCTGGCTGGCCATGGCCCGGACGATCCAGGAGCGGTCAGCGTCGACACAGGGCGGGCTGGCCGCGGTGCTCGAGGCGATTGACCCGCAGCTCCATCTGCTCGGACGTGTGACCTTTCACCTAGCCGAGAATCGCCGCAACGACGAACGGCCGTTCGCGTTTCTTGCCACCTACGCCCATCGCCCCTCAGCCGCAGCGAGCCTCCAGCATCTGCCGCTGGCCAAGGCCATCGAAGAATCGGCTGATCGCCACGACCAGGCAAAACTTGTCGAACTCCTCACGCCGGTGCGAACGGCTGCCGGCCGCAGCCAGCTGATTCGGGAGTGGCTTGAGTCGCGAGCGATCTTCACGCCCCAGGCGATCACCATCGCCGAAGCCCACCGGTTTCTCAGCGACGTGCCGGCGATGGAGGAAAGCGGCCTGGCCGTGCGTGTGCCCGACTGGTGGCGGGCGCGGCAACGCCCTCGGCCAACCGTCCAGGTACAAATCGGGGACCGGAAGCCTGCCGAGGTCGGCGTTGAGGCATTGCTCGATTTCTCAGTCGGCCTGGCTCTCGACGGAGAGCCACTCTCGGCAGCCGAGTCGCGTGCGCTGCTCGCCGGTAGCGAGAGCCTTGCCCTCCTCCGTGGACGGTGGGTGGAAGTGGATCGGACCCGTCTTCAGCAGGTGCTTGATCAATGGCAGCAGCTCCGCCGTGAACATGCCGACGGCATCGACTTTGTTCGCGGGATGCGGCTGCTCGCTGGGGCTGACATCGGTGGAGGAACCGCTGCACGTGGCGACGCAGCCAGGGAATGGTCAACGATGGCCGCCGGAGCCTGGCTCCGCGAGTCGCTGGCCGAACTTCGGGCCCCCGCGGATCACGGCGGATGCACGCCGGGAGCAGACCTCGCAGCACCCTTGCGGCCCTATCAGGAAGAAGGCGTCCGCTGGCTCTGGCTGCTCTCACGGCTGCGGCTGGGAGCCTGCCTCGCCGACGACATGGGCCTGGGCAAGACGGTCCAGGTGATCGACCTCTTCCTACGGCTACGGGCCGACGATGACGCCACGCCCGCAGGGCGATCGCGGCGCAGCACCGCGCGGCCACAACAACGCAACTCCACCAGGCCGCCGAGCCTGCTGATCGTTCCCGCCTCGCTGCTGGGCAACTGGAAGCAGGAACTCGCCCGCTTCGCGCCACAGCTCAGCTGCCTGTTTGTGCACCGCTCCGAGTGTTCCTCCGAGCTGCTCGACCGGCTTGCGACGGCGGCGGAGCGGGAGCTCCGTGGGCACGACGTCGTGGTCACGACCTACGCGCTGGCCAAAAAACTCTCGTGGCTCACGAGCATGGCCTGGCGGCTGGTGGTGCTCGATGAAGCCCAAGCCATCAAAAACCCTTCCTCGGCCCAGACGAAAGCGATCAAGCAGCTCCGCGGCGAGGCCCGCATCGCGCTCACGGGCACACCGGTGGAAAACCATCTTGGCGATCTCTGGTCGCTGTTTGATTTTTGCTGCCCGGGGCTGCTCGGCTCAGCCGGAGAGTTTTCGAAGTTTGTGCGGAATCTCGGCAAGCAGCCCGATTCGCACGGATTCGCTGCCCTGCGGCGGCTCGTGCAGCCCTATATTCTGCGGCGGCTCAAGACCGACCCCCAGATCGCCCCTGACCTTCCAGCCAAAACGGTGATGCGAACCGAGTGCGGCCTCTCCAGAAAGCAGGCCGCGATCTACGAGCGAACCGTGAACGACCTCCGCGACCAGCTCAAGCAGATGCAGAGCACGGGTCGCGACAACGGCATCCAGCGGAAAGGCATCGTGCTCGCCACGACGATGCGGCTCAAGCAGATCTGCAACCATCCCGATCAGGGGCTTCCCTCCGGCAGCTACGCGGCCAACGACAGCGGCAAGTTTCTCAGGCTTGCGGAAATCTGCGGGCCAATCGCCGCCCGCCAGGAGAAGGTGCTTGTCTTCACCCAGTTTCAGACGCTCTGCGAGCCGCTGGCCGGCTGGCTTGCAGAGGTCTTTGGCAATCCCGGCGTCGTGCTCCATGGCAAGGTTCCTGTCGCCCGACGGAAGGAGCTGGTGCGGCGGTTTCAGGAAAACGACGACGTGCCATTTTTTGTGATTTCGCTCAAAGCCGGCGGCACAGGGCTCAACCTCACCGCGGCCTCGCATGTCGTCCATTTCGATCGCTGGTGGAATCCGGCCGTAGAAAACCAGGCGACCGACCGGGCTTTTCGCATCGGCCAAAAGAAGAACGTCCTCGTCCACGCCTTCGTCTGCCGCGGCACCGTCGAGGAGCGCATCGACGAGATGCTCCGCCACAAGCAGCAGCTCGCCGATCAGATCCTGGGCCCAACCGCCGCCGGGGAAACGCTCCTCACCGAGATGTCCGACGAGCAGCTGCTCGACGTGCTCGCCCTCGATGTCCGCTCTGCGCTTGCCGGCTAACGGCAGGGCTTGTACCCAGCTCCGTCTCGCCTGCCCGAGCGGAATGGCTCGAACGCGTCGGTCTCCGCGGTGAGGAGCGTGAGCAGCCGAGAGTTGACGAACAGTTTGTCGCGTCCGGATTCCTGCTCGCGGAGCAGGCCGGACGAGACGAGGGCCTTGAGGTAGCGCGATGCTGCTTGCCGCCCGCCAATTCCAGCCTCCACCACGTTCGCGATCCGACAGTAGGGCTGTTCGAACACGAGATCGACCAGTTCTCGGCGGTAGATCTTTGGTGTCGTGGTCCGGATGTGCTCGACGGCCGCGGCCATGAGCTGGCGAATCGAGCCGATTTTCGCCGTCGTCCATGCAGCCGTCTCTTCGATACCCTGGAGCATGAACAGGATCCATGGCTCCCATGCCGCGTCGCGGGTTACGCGGAGGAGGAGCCCGTAGTAGTCGGCCTTGCGGGCGA
>CALCGM010000592.1 GCA_937900985.1 uncultured Planctomycetaceae bacterium
TCGGCTTTGCCGAGGTGCCTCCGGCACCCGAAGACCCGTCCCGTTCAATCCGCTCGGCCCTCACCCCCTGCCCCCCGGCCGCAGGCCGCCGCTCCTGCGGCGGACAGGCCGTCCTCAAACCCTTCAGCGAGGGGTGAGCCCGGGCCGAATGAGCCGGCCTTGCAGTCGAGCGCAGCCCGGAGGGCGAAAGCGAGAATGCACGAGTGAGCGAAGCCAGGATGGCGAAGCGAACGCTCGGCGAATCGGCCTGGGCTCACCCCGAGCGACCCCTCAGCACCGACTCATACACGCGGCAGTAGCGGCGGGCGGTCTCGGCCCAGGTGAAAGCGGCGGCATGGTCTCGCAGTTTCTGCGAGCCAGCCGGATCGGCACGAAACCGCTGCATGCCGTCGCGGTAGACCGCGGCAAGTGCGGCGGCGTCGAAGCCATCGAAGTAGGTGGCGGCGGTCCCGGCGATCTCCGGCAGGCTGGTTTTGCGCGAGCAGAAGACGGGCCGGCCGGCCTGCATCGCCTCCAGCACCGGGAAGCCGAAGCCCTCGGTGAGCGAGGGGAAGAGGAAGGCTTCACAGTTCTCGTAGAGCCACTGCCGGTCGCCATCAGAGACTTCGCCGGGCATCAGCACACGGTCGGTCAGGCCAAGGCGGGCGATCTCCCGCTCGAGGTGCTCGCCGTAGGGGGTGGCCTTCTTGCCGGCGACCACCAGCCGCATGCCAG
This sequence comes from uncultured Planctomycetaceae bacterium, assembly GCA_937900985.1. GTDB lineage: Bacteria > Planctomycetota > Planctomycetia > Pirellulales > UBA1268 > M30B53. The sequence continues at coordinate 715 of CALCGM010000592.1, forward strand.
GCAGGGCGGGGAGCAGGTCGAAGAGGACGTGGAAGTTCTTGTGAATCAGGCAGTTGCCCACCGTGAAAAGAAAGGGGCCCTCAGGCACGAACGCCGGCCGCGTGGCCGAGGCTGGCGGTGGCTCACTGAGTCCCAGCGGCACGACATGCACCGGGCGACTTCCGAGGTCGACGTGGGCAGCCAGATCGTCCGCCACATACTGGGAGTCGGTGACGAGGGCCGCAGCCCGGTCGACCTTCCGCTGGATGTCGGCGAGCTTGCGGTCGATCTCACGACCGCGATCCTCCTGAGGAGACTCGTGGAGGAAGTTGAGGTCGTGCACGGTGAGGATCACCGGCACGCGGGGGTCGAGCGGCAGATACCGCGACATCTGGTTGGAGACATGCCAGAGATCGATGCTGGCCCGGCCAAGGAAGGGCCCGACGACTGGCCGCACGACCTTTTGCACGACCTCTTTGCGGAAGAGCGTGGCCGGCAGGATGCCGAAGCCGCCCTCAGGGAAGTAGCGGTCGGCCCCTCGCGGCAGCAGAAACAGCAGCTCGAATGCCGCGTCGGCCACGCCGAGCAGCTCGCGACCGAGGTAGTAGGAGAAGCGGCCGAGGCCGCAGTTGATGTGCCGCAGTTTCTCCAGGTCGATCACGACCTTCGGCCGTCGGCCAGGCGGTGCCGCTGAGCCGGTGCCGGAGGTCGTCGCAGCAGGTTGCCGGTGGGCAGACTCGGTCATGGTCGCGAAGCCACCTCGGCGGCGATCTGCTCGGCAGCGACGAAGTCGCGGGGATCGGCCCGCCGCAGCCGCCACCAGTATGAGGCGGAAAACCCGGGCCACAGCGCCGTCAGCCGTCCAGTGGCCGTTTTGTACCAACTGTTGCAGGGCTTTCGCCATGGCGAGCCGTCGGAAACCCAGACGGTCTGCCTGAACCGCTCGCTCATCTGCTCGTTAAAGATTTGCTGGATATCGCGTCGGACCTCGATGGCCCGGAGCCTGCCCCGCGCCAGCAGCTCGAGGGCTGAGAGGATGTAGCGAACCTGGGCCTCGATCATGAACACGATCGAGTTGTGGCCCAGGCCGGAGTTGGGGCCCATCAGCATGAACAGGTTCGGGTAGCCCGCCACGAGCACGCCGTTGTAGGCCTCCGGGCCGTCCCGCCAGTCGTCAGAGAGGCGGCGGCCACCGCGACCGGTGATCTCAAGCTCCTCGGCGGGGTTGAAGGTGCGAAAACCGGTGGCGAGCACGATCGCGTCAACCTCCCGCTCGCGGCCGTCGGCGGTGACGATGCTCTGCTCGCGAATCTCGCTGATCGGCTCGGTGATGAGGTCGACGTTTTCGCGCTCAAAGGCTGGGTAGTAGTCGTCGGAGAGCAGGGCCCGCTTGCAGCCGAGGGGGTAGTGGGGCCAGAGCTTATGCCGCGTCAGGGGATCGGAGACGCTGCGATACATCAGCTGCATCGACTGCTTCTGCCAGCTGCCCAGCAGCTTTGGTTTGACCGTGTAGGCGATCGCGATCGACTCTTGCCGCAGGTAGAGGATCCATCGCCAGAGCCGCTGCAGGGCCGGCACCATCGCAAAGGCCCGCTGCAGCGGCGGTGAAATCGGCTGGTCGTTGCGGGGCAGAACCCAAGGAGGCGTCCGCTGAAACACGGCGAGGCTCTGCACCTGCGGCGCGATCGCCGGCACGATCTGCACGGCGCTCGCCCCGCTGCCGATCAACGCCACCCTTTTGCCGGCGAGATCGACGTCGTGCCGCCAGCGGGCAGAGTGGAATGCAGGCCCGGCAAACTGCCGAAGCCCCGGTATCTCCGGATATCGAGGAAGGTGCAGGCCGCCCACGCCGAGCACCACCACCCGCGCCCTCAGCGAGTCGCCGCCTGCGGTCTCGATCTGCCAGCGGCCAGCAGCCTCATCCCAGGCCAGGCCGCGGACCTCGGTGTTGAAGCGGATCGTCTCGTGGAGACGGTGCCGATCGGCGACCCGCTTGAGGTAGGCCAGGATCTCGGG
>CALCGM010000593.1 GCA_937900985.1 uncultured Planctomycetaceae bacterium
CGCCAGCCCCCGCCGTGCAGGTCCTGGCTGGTTTCCGTGAACCGCACGGTCTCTTTGAGGAGGGGCTCGAGGAAGTCGTCGTTGGTCATGCCGTAGGCCTCGGCCATGGCCAGCACGGCGATGCCGTGGGCGTACATCGAGCCTTCGCAGAGGTCGCCGCCGCGGGGCCCGGGGCGAATGTTGGTGGCGAGATAGTAGAGGCCCCGGGAGACCGTGGCCTGATGGGGGCCATCGAGGTGCGTGCTGCCAGCGCCGAGAAACGGAAGCAATGCCAGGGCGGTGGGGCCGATGGAGCCGGTGATCGAACCGGGGTTGCGGCAGCCGCCGCGGCACCGCGAGTTGGCCAGGTCGCACCGCCAGCTGCCGTCGGGGCCCTGATGCGAAGCGAGCCACTCGAGTCCGTGGGCCACCGCCTGCTCACTCGCCGCAGTGCCACCGTGCTGCCGCACCGCCTCCCGCTTGGTCCCGCCACTGCGATTGGCGAAGGGCACTCCCGTGACACCACCGCTGACACCACCGCTGCGGGGCCGCGACGACCGCTGCGGACGGCTGCCGGGCGTCGACGTCGACACGGTGGTGAGCGGCGGGCCTGCAGTGGCCTCCGGAGCGAGCGAACGCTCGGTCTTCGCAAACGCATCCGTGGCTTCGCTGGCAGCGTCCTCAGCGAGCCCTTCGACCGACTGCTCATGCTCAGTGGGAGGTTCGGGTGAGGCCTCTGGTGCAGCCGCGTCGGGCTGCTCCTCCGCCGTTTCCGGCTGGTGGTCGCCAGCCTCAGCGAGATCATCCGGTGAAGGCTGCTGTGCCGGTTGGTCGCTGCCGAGAGCGTCGGTCGCTGCGGCCGCCTGAAAAGCCGCCTCACGCTGAGGGGTCTCGCCGGCAAAACCGAGCACGAGCGGCCGCAGCCGAGTGGGCTGCTCGGGCCGAATGGCAAACACCGCGAGCAGGATCGCGAGCACGAGGTGGCCGACAAGGCTGACATAGCCCGAGCGGATCGGTGTGCTGCGGACGACCCGCTCGAGCCGCTCGCCCACCCTGACCAGACCAGTGTCGCCCGCATCGCTGCCCTGTGGCGGCGGCCGATCGCTCGACATGCGGTCGTGGGCGGGCATCACGAATCTCGCGGGGGCGGGCCGACGGCCTTGGGCGACCTGGGGGTCTGGGGAGACTTTGCGGACAGCCAAAAGGCTAGCAGCCCGTCGTGGCGGCCCGCCACTGGCGCTGCGGGCATGCCGCCAGGCCGACACCCCCGGTCTATCGGCGTTCCGACCGCCCGGCTCGACCACACCGAGCGGTCGTGCGGGTCAGCGCGATTGTCCCGCTGGCCGCCGACCTATTCCTCAAACTCCGTCGTCACGCTCGCCTGGCCGTAGATCGGCAGGTGCCGGTAGTAGACCTCGAGGATCATCGTCGCCAGCGAGGTGATGTAGAGGCGACCTGCCACCTCGGGGCCGTGGCCTGTGTCGAAGCCCTCATACCAGCTGCCGGCTTCATGCCCCGCCGTCGCCTGCGAGTTGATCAGCCGATCACGCATTTTTGCGTTCCACGCCATCCAGGCATCGCCTTCGAAGTGGTGCATCACCTGCGTGGCGTAGTAGTCGTAGTAGAGGTTGGGGGTGGGGCCGCGGTTGCCCAGGATCTCCACGCCACGCTGCAGGCTGGGGTGGTCTTTTTTCCAGCCGAGATACATCCGGCACAGCAGCCCCACGGCGGAGGTGCCAGGGCCGTTGCCCGGATCGGTGTAGCCGTAGGTTGCCCCGTCCTCAGATTGCACCGAGTCGAGAAAGGCTTCCGCCTTTTTGACGGTCAGTGGCGACACCTGGAGGTTGGCCATGTAGCCGCTTTTGAGCGCCATCAGCTGCCAGCCTACGACGGAGGTGTCGCCGGGCTGCCGCGGGCTGTACCGCCAGCCACCGCCGACCGGGTCTTGGGCCTCCATGATGAAGTTCAGTGCCAGCTGGGCCGGGCCTGCCAGCCGCGGGTCCTGCGTCATCGCGTAGGCTTCGCAGAGCACGATCCCCACCAGCCCCTGGGTGTAGAGCGTGCCGCCTTTGGAATAAGCCTTGCCCTTGCCCTGCACCGTCACGGTGGCGAGGTAGTTCAGCCCAGCCTCCACCTGCAGCTGATACGGGCCCTCGCGATGCGTGTAGCCGCGACCGAGAAATGGCAGCAGCGCCATGGCAGTCGCCGCGCTGCGGTCGGCCCGGCCGTCGGTGCCGCTGTGCGAGCACTGGCCTTGGCAGCTGGGGCACGTGGTGAGATCGAAGGTCCAGCCGCCATCGGGAAGCTGATGGGCGAGGATCCATTTCAGCCCCGACTCGACAGCCTGCTCGCTCTGTTTGCTGCCGCCACCAGCCTCGACGAGCCGCTCCCGCTCGCCTGCGCGCCGTCCGCCGAGCCCTCCTGCTTCTCCCCCGATGGCACCGATGTGCTGGAGGAAGTCGCTGCTCGGGGCCGCGTCGAGGCTGAAGTCAGTCAGTTCGACGTCGAGGGGGGCTGCATCAAGATCGTCGGCGAGGCTCTCCACGTTGACCTCCGTGATCTCGGTCACCGTGTCGGGCACGAGGATAGATTCCTGGATGTCGGGGATGTCGACATTGGGAGAGTCTGTCGGCACGGCCTCGAACTCTTCGACAAACTCGTCGATGCGTTCCGCGGGCGGAGAGGTGATCAGCCGCGGCGGTTCAAGCTGCGGTGGATCGCTGACAATCA
>CALCGM010000594.1 GCA_937900985.1 uncultured Planctomycetaceae bacterium
TGAGCCCGGGGCTGCCCCTCCGGCGTATAGGAGCGAGCGACGCCCGGAGGGCCAAGAGTCAGAAAACGGGACGGGTCCGCGGGCCGCGAAGCGGCCTCGGCGTAGCCGAGGTGCCTTCGGCACCCGTGGACCCGTCCCGCTTGCGCGGCGGAGGGCCCGCAGCGAGCGTCCGGAGGGGCAGCCCCGGGCTCACCCCGAGCGCCCCCCCGAGCGACCCTCAAGATGCACCAGCACCAGAGCGAGATCCGCTGGCGTGATCCCGCTGACGCGGCCGGCCTGGCCGAGGGTGCGGGGCTGCACCGCCGCGAGCTTCTCGCGGGCCTCCGCACGGAGGTGCCGGACACCAGCGTAGTCAAAGCCGAGGGGAATCGTGCGATCCGCATGCTGCCGCTGCCGGTCAATCCGCTGCCGCTCAAGAGCGAGATACCCCTCGTAGCGAATGTCGGTGATGATCTGCCCCACGACGTCGGGAGACACCTCGGCAAGCGCTGGGGCGATGGCCACACAGTCGCTCCACTGCATCTCGGGCCGTCGCAGCCGCTCAAGCAGCACGACGCCGTCCATGCGGTGCGCGGCGAGCGTGGCTCGGGCGGCCTCGATCGCGGCCTGCTTGGCGGTGAGCCGCTCGACGCGATGGGGCTCGGCAAGGCCGATGCTGCTGGCCATTGGCGTGAGGCGACGGTCGGCGTTGTCGTGCCGCAGGGCGAGGCGGTGTTCGGCCCGGCTGGTGAACATGCGGTAGGGCTCGTCGACTCCCCGCGTGACGAGGTCGTCGATCAGCACGCCGATATACGACTCCTCGCGGGAGAGCGTGAGCGGGTCGCGGTCGGCGGCTGACAGTGCCGCGTTGGCACCGGCCACGAGCCCCTGAGCAGCCGCCTCTTCGTAGCCGGTGGTGCCGTTGACCTGGCCTGCCAGAAACAGGCCAGCGACCCGCTTGCTTTGGAGCGAAAGCTGCAGCTGATCCGGCGGGCAGTAGTCGTATTCGACGGCGTAGCCGTAGCGCATGATTTCGGCCCGCTCGAGGCCGGGAATCAGCCGCACCATCTGCTCCTGCACATCCCGCGGCAGGCTCGTGGAGATGCCGTTGACGTAGATTTCCTGGGTGCGGCGGCCCTCAGGCTCGAGAAACAGCTGATGGCTGTCGCGATCGGCAAACCGCACGATCTTGTCTTCGATGCTTGGGCAGTAGCGGGGGCCCCGCGAGGCGATCTGGCCCGAATACATCGGTGAGCGGTGGAGGTTTGCCCGAATGACCGCATGCACCTCGGGAGTGGTGCGGGTGATCCAGCAGACGAGCTGCTCGGTCTCAATTGCATTCGTCAGGAAGGAGAACGGCTGGGGCGTGGCGTCGCCGGGCTGCACCTCCAGCGAGGCGGTGTCGATCGAGGTGGCGGACAGCCGACAGGGCGTGCCGGTCTTGAAACGATCAACCGTGAAGCCGAGCCGGGCGAGGGCTCCGCTGATGCCGGCCGAGGTGCCCTCTCCTGCTCGGCCGCCAGCCGTCTTCGCTTCGCCAGTGTGCATGACGGCCTGCAGGAAGGTGCCAGTCGTCAGCACCACTGAGGTCGCCCGATACTCCGCGTCGCCGCGGACCCGCACTCCCGCAATCCGCCAGGCGGCCCGACCTGGGCCTGGGTTTTCCACCGGCTCAACGATGAGGTCGTCGACCTGTTCCTGCTTGAGCACCAGTCCGGGCGTGGCTTCGAGCTCCTCCTTGACCCACTGCTGATACTGCCGCTTGTCGGCCTGGGCCCGTGGGCCGTGCATGGCCGGCCCCTTGGAGCGATTGAGCACGCGAAACTGGATGCCGGCAGCATCGATTGCTCGGCCCATGATGCCGCCGAGGGCGTCGACCTCGCGGACCAGCTGGGCCTTGCCAACGCCGCCGATCGCCGGGTTGCAGCTCATCTGGCCGACGGTGTCGAGGTTGGCCGAGAGCAGGGCCGTCGTTGCGCCAAGGCGGGCCGCAGCGGCCGCCGCCTCAGCGCCAGCATGGCCGCCTCCGACGACGACGACATCGTAGTGGTAGACATTGTGCACGCGATGGGTCTCCGAGCGACGAGTGTAGCACCATGCAGCAGCGGTTCCGCCGCAGGAAGCGGCCATCGAGGATGCCGGCATTTCCCGTACACTCAGGCACTCGCTTGCCCGCACGCATCCCCAAGACTTCCGAGGCCGATGGACGACCTCACCGCCGACCTGACATCTTCAGCCGACTGGCCGGCTGGCCGCGTGCTGGTGGTGATGGCCACCTTCAACGAGCGGGATAACGTCTGCCCGCTGATGGAAGCCGTCCTCGCTGCCGACGAGCGGGTGCAGGTGCTCGTCGTCGACGACGATTCTCCCGACGGCACGGGCCAGCTCGCCCTCGACACCGCCGCCCGCCACCGCCGGGCCCATGTGCTGATCCGCCGCGGCCGCAAAGGCCTCGGCTCGGCCATCCTTGAAGGCTTTGAGATCGCTGCTGCCCGTGGCTTTGAGATCGCGTTCAACATGGATGCCGACTTCAGCCATGACCCCGCCGACCTCCCGCGGCTGATGGCAGCGATTGAGCCGATTGGCGGCAGGCCGCTCGACCTGGTGATCGGCTCGCGGCGGGTGCTCGGCGGCCGGGTGGTCGGCTGGCCGGTCTCGAGGCATGTGTCGAGCAGGCTGGTGGGCTGGTTTACGCGGCTGATTCTTCGCGTGCCGGTGCGGGACGGCTCAAGCGGCTACCGCGGCCTGCGGCTGGCGATGCTCCCCCGGCTTTCGTCGCGGCCGATGTGCACAGGCTATGCCTTCCACGAAGACCTTGTCTGGCGGGTGCACCGTGCCGGCGGCCGCATCATGGAGGTGCCGATCTGCTTTACCGACCGCACCCGCGGTCGCAGCAAGGCTAACCTTGCTGCGGTGGTCGAGGGCATCCGCGACCTGCTACGGCTGGCCTGGTGGAACCTTCGCGGCTGACAGGCATGGCGATCTTCCGCCTGGGAAACTCGCGGCGTCAGCTGGAGGCATACCACCCGACCACGACCGCCAGCAGCACGATGTAGCTCAGCGGGAAGGCCCAGCGGGAGACATGGTCGATGCGCTGGGCCCGCTGCTCTTCACCCCTGCGGACGAGCCCATAGATCACCAGGCTCTGCGGGATCGTGAGCGACATGGTGACGAAGGAAATCAGCAGGATCACGTCGGTGAGCGTGAGATAGCTCATCCTGGGCATGTTGTCGATCACGACGAACTGGTAGGCCACGATCGTCAGCACGCCCACAAAGGCGACGTTGAGCCGATCTGCCAGCGAGTCGATGTCGACCCAGAAGATCGACCAGATCATCGACACGATCACCAGCAGCGGAAACAGCATCTGCCAGACGAGCTGCCAGCTGCGCCGCTGAAGGTGGATCGTGGCCACGAGTCGCGAGATGCGGCGGTCTTTGGTGGCCTCGTTGAGAAACGTCTCGTCCGTCGCAAACGTGACATTCTGGAGCACCCAGCCAGCCACATTCACGCTGGAGTTGCGACGAACAAAATCATCGGTGGCGTTGGCATAGATCTCGTGCACTTCCAAGACCACGTCGTTCGTATTATCCCCGAAAGGCACCAGCTCCGCCTGCAGCTTCTGCGAATCAAAGGGATAGTCGCGGAGATCCATCGGGGTTTCGAGCACGGCATTGTGCTGGTCCATATACCGCACATGGCCATCGGGATAGACCTCAATCTTCACCGCGTTGGGATCGGGAGGCCCCACCTCGTTGACCAGAATGAGCTGCGGCCACCAGCCTGTAAACACCTCGGCAAACTGAAAGTTGCCCTGATAGATCTTGCGGTCGACGCCCTCTTCGGCGGCGTCAAAAGCCAGCCGTGGGTCGTCCCATTCCGCCAGCAGGGCGATCTCGGCGACAAACGATTCGTTGACATCGTCGATGTCGACCACGTCGAGGATGATGATCGCGCACTTCACCACGGTGGGGGAGGCTGGCGGGTTGGGCATGCCCGCGTCGATCGCCCAGGCCGATCGCAGACTGCCGAAGAGGCCCAGGACTGCCACCACCGCGATGACGAGGCCGCCGCTCAGGCGACGCGGCTTCCCTCCGCTGAGACGACCTGCACCGGAAAACAAGCGACGGGCAGGCTTCATGGGGAGACCTCGTGGATCCTTCGAACGACATGGTTTCAGGCAGTCACTGGCCGGGCGGCCGGCGGCCACTCCTGGAAATGGGATAGCGGCCGTGCCGCCAGGCTGTCAACGCGAGCCTCAGGCTGCATCGCGGGGCAGCCGGACTGTCGCTGCCTTTCATGATCAGGCAGCCGCGGCGCGGCGAACCGGCGAGGGGAGGTTGAAGAGGCTGAAGAGTTCGTCCTGCGTAAAGCCCTTGCCTGCCCGCTGGCCCTCCTGCGCAAGGCCTTCGGCGGTTGAGAGGATCATCTCGGAGAGGTCTCGCTTGCCGGCGAGCACCTTGTCGATCCGCTCCTCGATCGTGCCGGTGGCCAGAAAGCGGGTCACGGTCACGCCGCCCGTGCCGCCGATGCGATGGGCTCGGTTGATCGCCTGGTCTTCGATGGCCGGATTCCACCAGCGGTCGAAGAGAAACACGTATTCCGAGAACTGGAGATTGAGCCCCACAGCCCCCGCGCCGTAGGAGAGCAGCAGCACGGAGTGCTCGGGCCGCTCCCGAAACAGCCGGATCGCCTCATCGCGGGCAGGCGTGGGCATGCCGCCGTGGTATTGCAGAGGCCCGAAGCGGGCGAGCCGGCCAGAGATCTTCTCCAGCGCCGCGACCCACTGGCTAAAAACGATCGCCTTGCGGCCGCTGGCGGCCACCTCTTCCAGCTCCGCTTCGAGCCGGTCGAGCTTGGAGCTGGCCTGGGTGGCTGGATCGAAGTTGCAGACCTGCTTGAGCCGCAGGACCAGCTCAAACACATGCTGGATCGTGGCGCCTGGGCCCATCTCGGAGAGGCGAAACACGCCCTCTTCTTCCGCCAGGCGATACGTCTCCCGCTGCTCCGGAGAGAGCTCGATGATCGCGTCGCGATCGATGCGAGGAGGCAGGTCTTTGAGCACCTTGTCTTTGGTTCGCCGCAAGACGTGGTCTGCCACCGACTCGCCGAGGGTCCGCGGCGGCATGCCATCATGGATCAGCCCGGGGGAGACAAACTCAAACAGCCCCACGAGATCTGCCGCAGAGTTCTCCACCGGCGTGCCCGTCAGCGCCCAGCTCCGCCGCCGCCGCAGCCCTCGAACCGCCTCGCTCGTGCGGCTGCCGCGGTTTTTGATCCGCTGGGCTTCGTCGAGCACGACAAGGTCGTAGCTGAGCTTGAGCTCCTCCACCAGAGCCTCGTCGCGGACAAGCACCTCGTAGTTGGCAAGCGTGACGGGCACGTCCTCGAGCTGCCACTGCCATCGCCGCCGCGCGGGCTCGCCCTCAATCACCGCCACCACCAACTCCGGCGCCCACTCACCGAGTTCCCGCTTCCAGTTGGACACGAGCCCCTTGGGGCAGACCACCAGCACCCGGCGGGCTTCGCCGCTGTGCACGAGCAGCCGGATCGTGGAGATCGCCTGCATCGACTTGCCGAGGCCCATCTCGTCGGCAAGGACCGCGGAGTGCCGCGGCGCGAGAAAGGCCATGCCCTCATACTGAAAGGGATACGGATCGTGGGGAAAGACGAGCTCGCTCGTCTCCAGGATGGTCTCGAGGTCGGGCTGGAGCAGGTAGAAGATCCGCTCGGAGAGCTTGACCACATCTCCAGGGGGCTTGATCCGCGCTCGCGGCCGCACCGCTTCAACAGATCCCCCACGGTCGCCTTCCTGGTGGCAGCCAACCGACGCGACCGCCGGCCGCTGCCTGGCCGGAGGTGGGGCCGCCGTGGCCTTAAAGGCGTAGCTCCGCACCGCGACGCGAGGCAGCGGCATCGGCACCGAGAGGTTCTCAATCTGAATCGGCTCAGGCTTGAGGCAGACCGTCACCGGCTCCGGCAGCGCAAGCCCACCCCACGAGAGCACCTCAAGGGCAGTCCGCGTCTGAAGTGGAGATGAGGGCGGCAGGCTTGCTGTCATGGTGGCTACTTCTTCGATCGGCACACGCGAGCGGATCGGCCGCTCAGCCGTGACGCTGGGCTTCGGCGATCGCCTCACGAATCCGTTCAAACGGTTCGCGGAGATCGATCTCGGGCAGCAGGCTGCCGAAGCGTTCGCGGAGCGGCTCGACGGGATCGACAACCGCAACCGGCAGGTCCGTTTCACCCTGCAGCTGCATCATCTGGGGGCTCTCCACGAGCACCAGCCGCGGCTTCACGCCCGCCGCGGCGACAAGCGAGCCGCCGATGCGGCGACCATGCAGTTCGCCATGAAGGGTTGGACCGTAGAGGATCTCCTGGGCCCGAGAGACCCGCACCGGCGCCGTGCAGTGAAACTCCAGCGGCCGGCCCACCCCGTCCACGAGAAGGTAGCCG
>CALCGM010000595.1 GCA_937900985.1 uncultured Planctomycetaceae bacterium
GGGAAGGGCTCGCGATGTTTGAGGCCAGGATCGAGGCTGTCCTCCGCGAGACGAGCCGCCGCGGCAGCGTGCATGTGTCGATCGACTTCTCTGGCCGCAACGCCCCCGGCCGCCGCCAGCTCGACGTCGACCAGCTCGACAGTTACCTCTCCGACCTGATGGCGTTTTCCGAAAGTCGAGGCCTGCACCTTCCCCCCACGGTGACGAGCCTGCTCTCGCTGCCCGGGGTTGTGGTGGAGCAGCGTGCGGATGCCGCCAGCCTCGAGCGGCAGTGGCCGCTGATCGAGGAGACACTGCGGCAGGCGGTGGCGAGCCTGCAGGGCATGCGGGTTGCGGAGGGGGCTGCGATGACGGCCTCGATTGAGGGCTGGTGTGGCGAGATCCGCCAGCGTGTCGGCGGCATTCGACAGCGGCTGCCCCAAATGCTCGACGCTCACCGGCAGAAGCTCCGTGACCGGCTCGAGCGGGTGCTCGACGGGCAGCCCGAGGCGGTCTCCTCGGTCGATCTTGCCCGCGAGATGGCGATCGTCGCCGACCGCACGGATGTCGCTGAGGAACTGGTGCGTCTGGAGAGCCACATCGACCAGGTCGAGCGGCTACTTGGCGAGGAGAGCCCCGGCCGATCGCTCGATTTTCTGGCGCAGGAGCTGGCTCGAGAGGTCAACACGATCGCCTCCAAATCGGCCGACGTGGCCATTTCGCAGACCGCGGTCGATCTGAAGTCGACGGTCGAGCAGATTCGGGAACTCGTGCAGAATATCGAGTGACACGCCAGGACAGCGGTGTATACTCGCCGAGAAAACGGCAGGGAACAGATGTCCAGTCATCCAGGAAGGCTCGTTGTGATTTCCGGTCCCTCAGGCGTGGGCAAGACCACGATCCTGCGGATGCTGCTGGAGCGGCTGCCGGAGTTGATTCCCAGCGTGTCCGCCACCACGCGGCCTCCGCGGGCGGGCGAGCGAGACGGGATCGACTACCACTTTCTCCCCTCCGAAGAGTTCGCTCGCCGTCGCGAGAAGGGGGAGTTTCTCGAGTGTTGCCGGGTGTACGGACGCGACTCCTGGTATGGCACGCTCGTCGACGAGGTGGCCCCTCGGCTGGCCGCAGGCCGCTGGGTGGTGTTGGAGATCGATGTGGAAGGTACACTCTCAGTGCTCGAGCGATACGCAGAGGCGGTCACCATCTTTGTGGAGCCGTCGCGTCCGGAACAGCTCGATGAACGGCTGACGCGTCGGGGAACCGAGTCTCCCGAAGCGATCGAACGAAGGCTGGAGGTGGCCCGACGAGAGCTCGGGCAGGCGCACCTCTATCGCCATCGGGTGGTCAATGAGAACGTCGAGGAGGCGGTCGGCACCATCGTGAGCATCCTGCGTCAGGCAGGGCTCGTGGCCGACGGCGGTGCTGCCGATATGACGTGTGGAGATGCGGGAGCCAGCGACGGTTTGGGAAGAGCCACTGCAGCCGGCACGGTCTCGCAGTCGCCGCAGTCGTGATGGTCGGGCTCAGCAAGCCCCAGAGACGCGTGTCTTTGGGGAGGTGGTTTTCGAGAGTTTCCTCTCTCTTAGGTTTTGGAGTTCACAGGCATGATTGACGAGTTGCGTGAAGAAGAGATCGTCAACAAGGTTGGCGGCCGATTCAAGCTCTCAACGCTGATTCAGAAGCGGATGGTCGCGCTCAATGCCGGTGGGAGGCCGCTGGTCGATATCAACTCCGACGACAAGATGCAGATCGTGATCGAGGAGATTCGTCAGGACAAAATTTTCCTCGACACGTCCCACAACCTGCGGATCACGGGTGAGTCGCCCGAGGCGGGTGGACCGCTCGACTTCGATGCCTCCATCCTCTGAGCAGGACTGCGACAATGATCCCCTTCCGCAGGCGGTTTCGCCTGCCGAGGGAATCGCTGCGCTTGCAGGTCGGGAGGTTGTGCTCGGCGTGGCCGGTGGCGTGGCGGCCTACAAGGCCGCCATGCTGGCGAGCCTGCTGGTCAAGCAGTCTGTCGGCGTGACTGCGGTGCTCACGGATGCGGCCAGCACGTTTGTGGGAGAGGCAACATTCGCCGCGTTGACCGGGCGTTCTGTGGCAAGGCGGCTCTTTGACCCCGCGCGTCATCCCCTCGGCGGCCACATCGAACTGGTGGCTGCTGCGGATATCGTCGTGGTCGCTCCGGCCACGGCCGATCTTCTGGCAAAGGCCGCTCACGGGCTGGCTGACGACCTGCTTTCCACCCTCCTGCTCGCAGCGGAGTGTCCAGTGATCCTCGCGCCGGCGATGAACGCGGCGATGTGGGCGAAGCCCGCCGTGCAGCGAAATGTGCGGCAGCTGGCGGAGGATGGCCTGGGCATCATCGAGCCTGGGAGCGGCTGGCTCGCCTGTCGTCGGGAAGGGGCTGGCCGGATGGCGGAGCCGGAGGCGATCGCCAGTGAGATCGCGCGGGTGCTTGCCGGGGGTGAGCTGCCGAAGCCCGCCGCGGCGTAACTCACCAGCAGCGGGAGACCCATGGCCCACATTCTGCTGACAAGCGGCCCCACCCGGGCCTATCTCGACGACGTTCGCTACCTCACCAATGGCTCAAGCGGCCGCATGGGGGCGGCCCTGGCGGCGGCGGCCCTCACCGCCGGACACCGCGTGAGCATCGTCAGCGGCCCGGTGGCGGTGGACTATCCACAGGCCGCGCGGGTCAGACGGGTCACGACAACACGCGAGATGCTCGAGGCAAGCCTCGCGCTACTGCCAGATGTCGACGGCGTGATCGCGGCTGCCGCTCCCTGTGACTTTGAGCCGGCAGCTCGTCAGGCAGGCAAGATTCCACGGCATGGCCGCGGCCTCACGCTGCGGTTGGTGCCGACGGTCGACATCGTGGCCACCCTTGCTGAGCGGGTTCGCGAGCAGACGCCGTCGGGACGCCGGGTGTGGTGCGTGGCCTTTGCGCTGGAGGCCGGTGGAGATCGCGAGCGAGCGATTGCCAAGCTCCGCCGCAAGCGGTGCGATCTGATCGTGGTCAACGATATCCCGGCGATTGAGGCAGCCCGCACGTCGGTCTGCGTGCTTGATGCTGCGGGCGAGGTGGCCACCGCCACGGGCACGAAGGCGGTTGTGGCCCGACGGCTGATCAGGCTCTTTGACAAGCGGCTGATCGACCGGGCGGTCTGAGCGGAGCGGGGCCCGAGGCTGGGGAGATCGCTCCCGGAATGCCCCCTGCCGAAACTGGCCGGTCGCATCGTATGATGCCCCTTCCGGAAGGAGCGGCGGAATGCAGCATTTCCGTATGAATGCTGCCGACCAGACACCCACATCCCTGGAAGCGACATGATCGACGTTGCGGTGCTCGGTGCGACGGGCTACACGGCCCTTGAGCTGGTGAAGATTCTCCTGCGGCACCCCGAAGTGCGGATCACGGTTGCCACCAGCCGCCAGGACGGCCAGCCGCCGATCTCCACCGTGCATCCGTCGCTCGTGGGGCGGCTGGAGATCCCACTGGAAGATCTTGAGCCAGCGGAAGTGGCCGCGCGGGCGTCGTGCGTGTTTAGCTGCCTCCCGCACACCGCATCGGCCTCTGTGGTGCCCGCTCTGCTCGACGCGGGCGCGACCGTGATTGACTTCAGCGCCGACTACCGGCTTGATGATGCGGCGACGTATCTCGAGTGGTATGGCCTCGAGCATGTCGACCAGGACCGGCTCGGGCAGGTGGCCTATGGCCTCCCCGAACTGTTTCGGCCGTTGCTCCAAGGCGCCACGCTCGTCGCCAATCCTGGCTGCTATTCAACCTCGGCGATTTTGCCGCTGGCACCGCTTGTCAAGGCAGGGCTGATCGAAACGAGCGACATCATCATCGACTCCAAGAGCGGCGTCAGCGGGGCGGGCCGGTCGCCGAAGCTGATGACCCATTTCCCTGAATGCAACGAGAGCATGTCGGCCT
>CALCGM010000596.1 GCA_937900985.1 uncultured Planctomycetaceae bacterium
GCAGAGATCCCGGGGCTGGCGTCGATGACCGCCCGCATGCTGCGAGAAGGCGGCACAGCAAGCCTCAGCCCGGAGGCCTTCGACGAGCAGCTCGACTTTCTCGCCACCCAGGCCTCCGTCTCCGCTGGCGGCACCTCCACCACCGCGAGCATGAACTGCCTGAAGAAGACGTTTGACGAGAGCCTCGGTCTGTTTCTGAGCATGCTGAAGGAGCCGGCCTTCAATGCCGATCGGCTTGCGGTCACCAAAGCCCGGCTGATGGCCCAGCTTGAGCAACGCAACGACGACGCCTCGGGCATCCTCGGCCGCGAGTGGCGGCAGCTGCTCTTCGGCGCGGAGCACTTTGAAGGCTCCCTGCCGACGGCCGCGTCGGTGGAGGCGATCACGCCCGAACGGCTGGCCGAAATGCACACGCGGATCGTGCATCCGGGCAACATGATCGTTTCGGTCTCGGGCGACTTCGACTCAGCGGAGATGCTGGCGAAGCTCGAGAAGGCCTTTGCCGACTGGGAGCGGGGCGAGCCTGTGGCCGATCCGCCGGTGCCGGACCATGTGCTCACCCCCGGGCTCTACCACATCCCCAAGGACATTCCGCAGGGCAAGGTGGCCATCGGTATGCGGTCGATCACCCGCGACGACCCCGACGCGATCCCGCTCAATGTGCTCAACGACATCCTCGGCGGCGGCGGCTTCACCAGCCGCATCATGCGGAGCGTCCGCAGCAACGAGGGCCTGGCCTACTCGGCGTCGTCGCGGCTCTCGCCACGGGTCGACTACCCCGGTGAGTTTCGGGCCGGCTTCGAAAGCAAGAACCCGACCGTCGCCCTGGCGATCAAGATCATCCTCCAGCAGATCGACGACGTGCGGAATGAGCTCGTCACCGATGAGGAGCTGGAGACCGCCAAGCAGAGCCTGATCGAAACCTTCCCCCGCGTCTTCGAGAGCAAGCCGCAGATGCTCTCGGTGTTTGTCAGCGACGAGTGGACGGATCGGCCGGAGGGCTACTGGGAGAACTACCGCGATCGGGTGCAGGCGGTGACGGCGGAGGATGTGCAGCGGGTGGCTCGTGAGCACCTCGACCCTGCCACGATGGCGATCCTGGTGGTGGGCAACTGGGAGGAGATCGCGGCTGGGGATCTCGATGGGCGGGCGAGCATGGCCGACTTCTTTGGGGGTGAGGTGACGCACCTGCCGCTGCGGGATCCTTTGACGCTTGAGCCGCTTGAGTAGGGGGCGCTCGGGGTGAGCCCGGGGCTGCCCCTCCGGACGCTCGCTGCGGGCCATCCAGGCCCTCGCTCGCTCGGACATCCGCTGCGCTTTGGCCCTCCGGGCGTCGCTTGCTCCTGTACGCCGGAGGGTCAGCCCCGGGCTCACCCCTCGCTGAGGGTTTGGGGACGGCCTGTCCGCCGCTTCGCGGCGGTCTGCGGCCGGGGGCGGCGTGAGGGGGGGCGGCGTGCAAGCGGGACGGGTCCACGGGCCGCGGAGCGGCCTCGGCCTTGCCGAGGGGCCTTTGGCCCCCGCGGACCCGTCCCGTTCAATCCGCGCGGAACTGGGGTTGCTCGTGGGGCGGATTTTGTGTTTCGTCGTCTCCTGTAGGTGGGCAGCCGGAATCCGAAGCGATTCACAGGGACCGTATGCGCTGTTTCGTTA
>CALCGM010000597.1 GCA_937900985.1 uncultured Planctomycetaceae bacterium
GCCTGGGCCAAGCTGCTGGCACGGGTGGGTGAGGAGTTTCCGCTGACGTGTCCCAACTGTGGCGGTGATATCCGGCTGATCAGCTTCATCACCGACCCGGGGCCGATTCGGAAAATCCTGACACATCTGGGTGAACCGCTGGATCCGCCGCGCGTGTCACCAGCCCGGGGGCCGCCGGTCGACTGGGGTGAGCTCGTGCAGTCCCAGGGTGCTGGGGAGTTCGAGCAAGCATCACCGGATGATCTGCCCATGATCGACATTCTTCACCGCTGAGAGCAGGTGCCATCCCTTCGCGACGCTCGCTCCTGTTGCCGCATTGAAGGCGATGAGGAAGCGGTTTGCGCCGATGGCAGGATCCTCCGCGTGAGCCCGCTCTTTCTCACCTTCTTCTGCCGTGCACGAGGCGGGAGAGTCGTCAACTTGGCCTCAAAAGTGAGCCGAGTTCAACTGTTCGGCTGTTCCTGGCAGGTCCTCCGCTTACGAAAGTGCCGTTGACCGTCCTATCCTTTCGCTCTCGTTTCGAGTCGCCCACCTCGCTGCGCTCTCAGCAAAGTGTGGCGTTTCTTCCTCGCAGTGGGCATCTGCCCAAAACTGAAGGCAGATGAAAAGACTGGCCATCCTGTAGAGCAGGTTGAGGCGACTCCCGATCCCGCAGGTAAACAGGCTCTGCTGTTCGCCAAAGGGCTCAACCTGCATGTCCCACGTGATCTGGAAGGACATGGGAACCCGTTCAAGGAACCGGCCTTTGGTCCGTGGGCTCACCAGCAAGACATGGTCTCGCTCCATGATCGCTTCTCGATAGAGCTGCGTCATGAAGATCCCGCCGCACGTCTCGTCATTGCGGTAGACGTTCTTTCCATCATCGCCTCGGTAGACAAACATCTGCCGGTGTGCCTTGGTGCCAGGCGTGCAGGCGAGATACTCCTCGTTTGAGAAGTGAGGAAGCCAACCGGCGAGATCAAACCGTTCATACGGAAGATCGACGACCACAGAAACTGCAGAGGTCAGGTTGTTCGGTGGGTGGTGCATTGCGAACGTGTGTTTGAGATTGAGGAAGTCGAGCAGCACATCAGCACGAGTGTATGGGAGGCTGCCGTGCACAACGTTGCCGAATGCGGATATCAGCCGCCGCTCGGTCGGCTGCCCAGCGTTTCTGAGGGCCGCTCACCAAAATGGATTCGGTACTCCGCAGCAAAACTCCCCAGTCGCGTGAACCCAAAGATCAACGCTGCCTCTCGAACACTCTGCATTTCCCCGTTCTTCAAGGCCTTGCGGACCGCGTGCATCCGCAGAATCCGCTGATAGGCGACCGGTCCCACATCAAACCTTTCCTGAAACGCCAACCGCAACGTGCGGTCGTTCGCTCGCACAGCCTGGCAGATCTCCAGACTCGAAACGGGGCGATTGAGTGTGCTGTGGAGAAACTCCAGGGCGGTTTTGACCAGTGCCGCCCGGGATGCCAGCGGCCTGATCTCTGCGGGCCCATCCGCAATGCATGCCACGAGTTCTCTCAAGCAGGCATCTTCACAGACAGCAGCCCCCACAGTTGTCGAAGCCGATGCAGCCAGAAACTCCCCGGCTCGCGTGAGCAGTCGCGGAACTCGGACGGGAGCCACGTGTAGGGAATGCCATCCCGATAAACGACGGGCGATCTCTCGACCCATCAATGACTGATGCGCCTCTCGAAGCTGATGCTCTGAGACCAGCAATGCCGTGACTTTCGCGGCTGGCTCAATGCTGGCGTCGTAGGGAATATCACAACCGCGAAGAATCACCTCGCCAGCAGCAACCCGCCGCTGCTGCCAGCAACACTCCCCGAGTGGCCCTGTCACAGGAATCAGTGTGCAGGTCGTGCCATCCGCTCCTCCGAGAGTTCTCACGTGCTGATTGGCCTGCACCTGAAAGCACCGCAACTTCCTTCCCTGCGCAACTCCCGCCTCGGCTGCAAACTGTCCTCGGGAGAGCTGGAGAAAAGACCCGTCCCAACGGCCAAACAGCCGAGTCATCGCGTCGAGATCATGAAACGATTCTCGGTGACGCGTCATCGCTCTCGCTGGATCGAAAGGTCGTGTTTGAATGCGGACAGTTTCAGCGTAGCCGGGCTTGCCAAATACGGATAGCCCGCAGCCGACGAGAGAGAACGACTGATACCATCGCCCTCTTTAGGAGTGACACAAAACCATGGAAAAACCTCGCACCTATCGCATCAACGGGCTCGATCGCCTGAATGCTTCGGCGTTGATGCTGGTTTCACCCGAACGACCGACGATGCGGCTCCTGCAGGCCGCATCGCCTGATCGGCAGCCGCCCCGAACAACTGCTCCACAGATTCCGCTGGAGTTCGACACCGTGGCGGGAGTCAACGTGCGATTCGCACGCGGTGGACGCGACGATGGCCCAACGGTATTGCTGCTCAATCCGCTCCCCCAAAGCATCCTCGCATTTGACTCAATCTGGGAGCCGCTTGGCCGTGACTTTCAACTCGTGGCCTACGACCTGCCAGGCTTTGGTGGGAGCGAGGGCGGTGAAGAGTGGATGTCGTTCACACGCCAGGCCGAGTTTCTCGCCGAGTTCATCAGAGCCAAGGGTATCAAGCGACCCCACATCGTCGGCCCCGACATTGGCATGCCGACCGCGCTGACCTATGCGGCCTCTCCCGCCTGCCAGGCCGCAAGCATCCTTGTCGGCGATGGCCCCTGCCTGGTCGCCAGCAGCAACGGCAGCCTGATTGAGAAGCTCATCCATTCTGCATTCTGGCGAACGGTGATGCGGGTGGCCGGGCCCGGTGCAGGAATCGAAGGGGCCTACCGACTCTGCTACGTCAACTATCAGCCCTCGAGAGAAGAAACCAGCGACTACATCGCCGGCCTGGCAGGTCGCATGAACAACATGTTTCGCTGGTTCATCGACTATCCCAAGTCGCTCGCGGGCCTGGAGCCGCAACTCACAAAGATCACGCTGCCCACAAAGGTCTTCTGGGGCGACGCCGACAAACTGCTTTTCATTGACAACGGCACACGGCTGGCACGCATGCTGCCCCAATCATCACTCACAATTTTTCCCAACTGTGGCCACTTCTGTTACCAGGACCAAGCAGAAAAGTTTGTTGCTATGGTTCGCGACTGGGTCATGCACCACGAAGACACGGAGGCCAACAAGCCGTGACGATGCTTCCTCAATCACCTGTTTGTGAATGCAGACTCATCGTACAAGCAGCCATGTTGCTGTGCGGTATCTTGCTGCTCATAACCGATGAGCAGTCGTACGCAGCAGAGCCGCCAGACAAGCCAAATATCGTCGTCATCTGGGGCGACGACATCGGGCAATCCAACCTCAGTTGTTACACGAAAGGCCTGATGGGCTACCAGACGCCCCGCATCGACTCGATTGCCCATGCTGGCATGCTCTTTACCGATTATTACACAGAACAGTCCTGCACTGCCGGCCGCAGCTCGTTCATCACTGGGCAATATCCGTTCCGTACCGGGCTCACAAAAGTCGGCCTCCCTGGAGCACCGCTTGGACTATCCGCCAAGGATCCCACGCTCGCTCAGCTGCTCAAGAACCATGGCTACGCCACTGCACAGTTTGGCAAGAACCATCTCGGTGATCGCAATGAACACCTTCCCACGGTGCACGGCTTCGATGAGTTCTACGGCTTCCTCTATCACCTCAATGCTATGGAGGAACCCGAAGACCGAGACTATCCCAAGGATCCGACATTCCTGGCAACCTTTGGGCCACGTGGCATTCTCGAGTGCCGTGCGAGCACCATCGATGACCCGACTGAAGATCCACGGTTTGGCCGGGTTGGCAAGCAGGTGATCAAAGACTTAGGTCCGCTCACTCGCAAGCGGATGGAAACCATTGATGACGAGATGGCAGAGCGTGCTGCCGAAACGATCCGCCTGCTCGCAAGTGAAGACAAACCGTTTTTCACATGGATCAACTTCTCGCATATGCACTTTCGTACGCACGAGAAGCCCGAAAGTGAGGGCCAGGCTGGCCGGTGGCAGTCGGCCTACCACGACGTGATGATCGACCACGACCACAATGTCGGCACGGTGCTTGATGCTATCACCGCTGCCGGCATTGAAGGCAACACGATCGTGATCTATGGCACTGACAACGGGCCTCACATGAACACCTGGCCAGACGCCGGCATGACGCCTTTTCGCAGTGAAAAGAACACCGGGTGGGAAGGCGCCTACCGAGCCCCATTCCTGATTCGCTGGCCGGGCAAAATAAAGGCCGGCAGCATCTCCAACGAGATCATGTCAAACCTCGACTGGCTTCCCACGCTGCTCGCCGCGGCTGGCGAACCTGACGTGAAGGAAAAGCTGCTCGTCGGACATGACGCCGACGGCCATCTTTTCCGTGTTCATCTTGATGGCTACAACTTTTTGCCATTCCTGCTTGGTGAAGAACAGCGCGGCCCTCGTGATGAGTTCTTTTACTTCTCCGACGAGGGTGACCTCCTGGCGATGCGATACGACAACTGGAAGATGCATTTTGCATACATGCCCGTTGAAGGTACCGCCCGGATCTGGGTCGAAACATTCAAAAAGACTCGGGCACCCCTGATCTTCAACCTGCGCACCGACCCCTATGAGCGAGCGGAGATCACCAGCAACACCTACTGGGACTGGTCGCTCAGCAAGCTCTATCTCTTGATGCCAGCGCAGAAGATGGCGGGAGAGTTTCTGGCAACCTTCAACGAGTTCCCACCGCGTCAGAAGCCCGGAAGCTTTACCGTTAGCGACGCCGTGGAAGTCCTGCAGACGCCCCATTCTCGCTAACTCGTGAAGTGGAGCTCTCGTTTCGGTCTCGAAAACAGATACAGCGAGGACCAGCCGACGTACCAAACTTCGACTCGGCTATGGCCTTACCTGGCATCACGGCTGATCGACTGCAGGCCTTCGGCAAACGCCTGTCCAATCAGGGCCATGGTCTTGCCGCAGCCGAAGTAGTGGTAGGCGGCGTTTGACGCTGCCCGGTCCCAGAGCCCCTGGATCTCCGGCGCGGCGAGTTCGGTGGCGATTTCGGCCAGTTCAGCTGCAGCATCATCCTGGCTGATCTCGCCCTTGTTGACGGCCTGCTCCAACTGCCGTTTGCGGCCATTCAACGCATCCCGCTTTTTCGCGACAGCATCCAGCCGCATGTCCCAGCAGGGGGCCGTCTGGACGGCGATCACGCTGCCTTGAAACTCTGGAAGCTTCGCCGGAGCCGCCATCGCCCTGCGAAACTCGCCATGGATCGGCTGATACCGTGGCTCGAGATTCTCGATCGGCCCGTTCGTGCCCATCACCCCGATCACAAACGGCATCTCGGGAGCCTCGAGGTCACGACGCACATCGCGAATGAAGGTCGCGAGCAGATCGCTGTAGGCGTCGTAGCTGCCGGGGGTGCCGCGGTCGGGATACACGCCGCCATCCACCATGTCGTTCCAGCCCTGAAACCAGACAAAGCCCGCCAGCTCATAGCCCTGCTGCGGGTCGTAGCCCGGCACCACCCGCGCAGGGTCGGCGAGCACCTCTTCGACATGCTCGACCATCAGACGATAGAAGGCCCCGCTCCGCTCGCGGCGGGCCGCTGCCTCTTCATCAAGATCGAGGCCGCGTTTGGCGATCGCTTCCTGCTCCTGCTCGTTGAGCTCATACGGACCTGCCGAGGGCGGCCGGAAATCAGTGTGCAGCGACTTGCCGCCCCAGGCGGTCTTGATGATCAGGATCGGCCCGTCGACGGCCTCTCGCATCCGCAGGCCAAAGGTGTATTCCGGCCCGATTGTGTCGCTCGCTTCCGCGGGGTCTGTCCGTGACCCAAAGCCGACGGTCAGCGGACCGGTTCCCTCCCCCATCTCCGGACCCCGGCCCTGCGTGAGATACGACACCCAGGTGTTGGCAACGGTGCGAAAGCCGCCGTCGCCATCGGTCATCTCCGCAAGCAGCCCGGCGGCGAAGACGCCACCAGCCAGCCGTTCCTGCAGCCATACCGGCGAGCACCCAGCTGCTTGGCTCAGGCACGGGAGCTGCCTGAACAGCACCGGTGTTGCGAAATCCCAAGCCATTCGTTCGCGGGCTTCCATAAACATCAAACAACAAGGGCTGGCCGTCGATGGGGTTCAACAGCTCATTCGCTCCCCCGCTTCCGGCATTGCTGACCGCATCGACCAGCGGACTCGTCGTCAGCGGCACGGCTCCCTGAGGAAGCGACTCAAAGAAATCGATGCCTGTGATCTCGGAGATGGCGAAGGTGTCGCCGCTGGTTGTCAGTGACGCATTGTTAAACAGCGCCTGCAGGGCCGCCTGATCTTGGCTGGCCGTCGCCATGACGAAACTAAACTCGTCGGCGGTCAGGTTGCCGCCGGTCAGCTCGATGTAGGTGTCGTTGCCAGCAAAGAAATCGTCCCAGTTCAAGGGCACCACCACGCTGGAGTCGAAGTTGATCGTGCCACCAGCGGCTGCGGTCAATGGCATGCCCTCGTAGTCGAATGGTTCATTCGAACCATTGCTGAAGACTGAGTTGTAGAGAATCGTAGATGCCTCCACGTTGGCCACACCATCGGGCCCAGTCAGGATCCGCTGTGTCTGCTGCAGGGTTTCCCCATCATTCAACTCCAGGATGCTGTTCGTGAAGTTCAGTGTGCCGACTGCGCCACCAACATCCCCGCTAATCTGCAGTCCCCCTGAGTTGCTGAGAACGGACGAGACGACGTTTGCCGTGCCGCCAAGCCACAGGAGTGCACCCGCACCATACGATCCTGTGATCGTCGAGTTTTGCATGTTGAGGGTGCTGGAAATGCCCGCAATGCTGCCATTAAACACGGCATAGTCATCCCCTACCGCCACGACTTTACCGAAGGGAAAGTTGCGATTGAGGGCAATCCCGTCGAGATTCAACGTCGCACCCTCGCGGGCATCAAAGGCACTGCGACCATCAACGCGGGTGTAGTTGACGATGTTGGTAAAGTGGCCACCATCCACACTCAGCGTCGCCTTGTCATTGACGCTCAGCAGTGACGCGACTCCATCAGCGTTGAGGTTTCGGATCGTCACGTTTACGCCACTGTTGTCTTGGCCAGAGATGCCTACTTCCGCGAACGAGACACCCGCCGTCACCTCAACATCACCTGGCACCAGTGGCGACGAGTAGGCACTGCCGACGATGTTGGTTTTGGTTGCCACCAGCCCTCCCGTGGTGATGTATGCAGGATTGGCCACCAGTGTGGCTCCATTACCCTCGACGGTCACCGACTCGGTGAAGCGGGTCAGCCAGGTTGGGCTGCCTGCGAGTGAGTCGCCATTGTCGGCATTGATTTGTAGCCCGCTCTGCACGCGGATCGTGTCGACACCTGGGGTGGTGTTGGCCTGATCGACTGCCCAGGCAAAAGACCCGACAGTGCTGGTCGTTCCCCAGAAGTCGAGCGTGACGTCGAAGTCCGCAGCGTTTGCAGCGGTTCCACTCATCAGCAGCACGGCAAGCAGGGCACATCGCTGCAAGAGGACAGACGAGAGACAACGACGCGAGGGAAGGTGGCGGTGCATGGTGGTGGTTCCGAGGGCTGACTGCCGAGGCAGTCGCGGGAGAAAAGGCAGCACAAGGCTTCCTCCAGCGTCTGCCGGCAGCCGATGCTCCTCAGTTC
>CALCGM010000598.1 GCA_937900985.1 uncultured Planctomycetaceae bacterium
CTGTTCTCGAAGCAGCGGACCACATGCAGGATCGCGTCGACCTCGCGGATGTGGCTGAGAAACTTGTTGCCCAGCCCCTCCCCCTCGCTCGCCCCTTTGACGATCCCTGCGATGTCGACCACGCGGATCGACGCGGGGACGGTCTTCTGCGTGGCGATGTAGCCGCAGATCTCGGCGAGCCGCGGGTCGGGCACGGCCACGACGCCCACATTCGGCTCGATGGTGGCAAACGGATAGTTGGCCGCCAGGGCTCCCGCATCGGTCAGGGCATTGAAGAGGGTCGATTTTCCGACGTTTGGCAGGCCAACGATACCGACTTCCATGCTCAACTCCCAGGACGCGTGCTCGCCGCGGATCTGTGCGTGCCGCGGCGCGAGCCATTTCTCCGTCGGAGGCTACCGGGGCTCCGTGTTTGTGACAACTCGACTGTCGGCCGGGGCTGCTGCCTTCGCCGTCTGCGATATACTCCCGGCCCGACTGGCCGCTCCAGAAACGCCGGCCGTAGCCCTAAGGAGGTGATGCGTGAGTGGTGATGCAGCATCGCAGACAGCCTGCGAAACCCCGTTTGACGCGATGGCCCGCTCGCAGCTGCCAGCCTGGCAGGAGACCGCCCGCCATGCCGCCTCGCTTGAGCGGACGACCTTGCGGGACCTCTTCGCGGCCGATCCTGCCCGAGGCACGCGGCTGACGGCCGAGGCCTGCGGCCTCTATCTGGATTTCTCCAAGCAACGGCTCACCGGCGACACGCTGCAGCTGCTGGTGAAACTGGCCCGCAGCTGTGGGGTGGCCGAGCGGGCCGAGGCGATGTTTGGCGGGGAGCGGATCAACGTCACAGAGCGGCGGGCGGTGTTGCATGTCGCCCTGCGGGCACCGAGGTCGCGGCAGATTTTCTTCGACGGCGAGGATGTGGTGCCGGGGGTGCACGCGGTGCTCGACGCGATGGCGGCATGTGCCACCGAGGTCCGCGACGGACGCTGGACGGGCCACACGGGCAAGCCGATCCGGACGGTGGTCAACATCGGCATCGGTGGCTCAGACCTCGGGCCGGTGATGGCCTGCCAGGCGCTGCGGCACAGCAGCGACCGGAGCCTCACGCTGCGATTCGTGTCCAACGTCGACGGCACCGACTTCGCCGAGGCCGTTCGCGACCTCGACCCAGCGGAGACACTCTTTATCGTCTCCTCAAAGACCTTCACCACCCAGGAGACGATGGCCAATGCCAGCTCGGCTCGCGACTGGGTGCTGCAGGCTTTGAAGGATGAAGGGGCGATCGCGAAGCACTTCGTGGCCGTCTCGACCAACGCCGAGGCGGTGGCCGCCTTCGGGATCGACACCGCCAACATGTTTGGCTTCTGGGACTGGGTGGGCGGTCGCTACTCGATGGACTCGGCGATCGGCCTCTCCACCATGATCGCGATCGGCCCGGATGGGTTTCGCGAGATGCTCGCCGGCTTCCATGCCATGGACGAACACTTCCGCTCCGCCCCCTTTGACGAAAACCTCCCGGTGTTGATGGGGCTGCTGGCGGTCTGGAACACGACGTTTCTCGGCAGCCGCACAATTGCCGTCCTGCCCTACGACCAGTACCTCGCGAGGTTTCCCGCCTACCTGCAGCAGCTGACGATGGAGTCGTGTGGGAAGCGGGTCACGCTGGCTGGTGAGCCGATCGATCCGTGTGCCGAGGGCGGCTACACCACCGGACCGATCTACTGGGGCGAGCCAGGCACCAACGGCCAGCACTCCTTCTATCAGCTGATCCACCAGGGTACCGAGGTGATCCCCTGCGACTTCATTGCCTTTGCCAACTCGCTCAATCCCCTGGGCCGCCATCACGATCTCCTGATGGCCAATGTCTTTGCTCAGGCCGAAGCCCTGGCTTTCGGCAAGTCGGCTGAGCAGCTGGCAGCCGAGGACTGCCCGGAGTGGCTGACGCCGCATCGCACGTTTCCCGGCAACCGTCCGTCGAGCACGATCCTCGCGGAGCGGCTCACGCCGGCGGTGCTCGGCAGCCTCGTCGCACTCTACGAGCATGCGGTCTTCGTGCAGGGAGCGATCTGGAACATCAACTGCTTCGATCAGTGGGGGGTCGAACTGGGCAAGCAGCTCGCCGGCAGGATCGTGCCCGAGCTTGAGTCGGCAGAGGAGCCGGAGCTTACCCACGACAGCTCGACCAACGCCCTGATTCGCCGCTACCGCCGTCTGCGAGGCTGAACGGGCCCGCGGCCTACGGCTGCGGGGCAGCCGGAGCTGGCGGAGGGAGTTCGAGCTGGGTGGTGGTGCGGGTCGGCTGCGGTGCTGGCCTCCGCCCCGGAATCACCATCTCCGCCGGCACCGGGAAGTTTGGCATGCTCGGGCCGAGGGAGGTGTCGGCTGCTCGCAGGTCGCTGTCGGCGGTCCAGTAGGACTGGCGGGCGACGATTTCCATCAGGTCGGCGTCAAACTTCGCCTGCTCGCGAAGGGCGATGCGGAGGATGTCGCTGCGACCGAGGCGAAACTGCTCCCGCTCTGCTTTGGCGACCATGTCGGCAAGCTCGACTGCCTCAATCGTCTTGTCGTGGAAGGCGTAGGCCCGCTCGAGTTTTGAGTAGGCATCCTGCACCTCCGCCCTCACGTTGTCTTCGGTGTAGCGGAGCTGCTGATCGATCTGGGCGAGCTGGGCATCGAGCGACTGCAGACGGCCGCGGGCTCCCCGCCGCTGGGCGGGCATCTGAAAGACCAGCGAGGCCGAGAGCACCTGGCGGTTCAGCCCGTCCGGACCGGAGAGCGGGCTCTTGCCGTAGCCGAGATCCTGGTTGCCGGCGATCTGGGCGTCGAGCCCGGGCCGCGTGTCGTTGATTGCGAGCTTGCGTTCTACGAGGAGCTTCTCACGCTTGAGCGAGAGCTCGCGAAACTCGGGCCGGCGGCCGAGGGCCCGCGACAGGGCTTCGTTGTAGATGTCGGGCGTCGGCTCGATCGGCTCGGGAAGCCGCCGCATCCGCCGCCTGCCCACCAGCAGCGGCTGGCCGCCGTCGTCGCGGTAGTAGAGCGAGAGGTTGATCGTTGCCTGCTGCACGATGCGGTCGGCCTTGACCGCCATGCCCTCCCGAATGGCGATGTTTTTCTTGTTGTCGATCCGCTCGATGTTGGCGGTCGCGCCCCGCTCCACGCGGGCGCCCAGAAACGTATCGCGGTCGCTGGCCAGTTTGACGAGCGATTCGGTGGCCTCGCGATTCTCGCCGCTGCCGGTCCAGATCCAGTAGGCGTGCGCCGCTGCCCGCATGTACTCCAGCCGGCTGCGGGCGATGGTGGGCTCGGCGAGGGCCTGGTTGAGCTGGGCCTGGGCACGGCCGGCGCGGGCCGAGTCGATGTCGCGGTCTCGCGCCAGTGGCACCGAGAGGCCTCCGCGAAACTCACCGCCAGCGGCGGTCTTGTTGTGCAGCTTATAGGTGGGGAAGTTGCCAAAGCCGGTGCGGTAGCCACCAAACATCGAGACGCCCCCTTGCGAGAGCAGCTGCTCGACGCCGAAGTCGGAGACGTAGTTTTCGTAGGTGCTCGGAGCGAGTGAGGTGCCGAGGCCGGTCACATTGAGATCGAACGCACCCATGGCGGTGGTGACCTGGCCTGCCGCGACACCCCGTTCCCGCTCGACGGCCAGCAGCAAAGGGTAGTGCCGCTCGACGCTTGCAAGCACCTCGGCAAGCGTCAACGGCTGTTTGCGATTATCGATGGTGACGTCGGGGAGTTCGCCCCGCGGAACCGCAGGCGGCGGCGCGCGGCCTGGCGGTGGCTGGAGTTCTTCCGCGGCGGTCGGCAGTGGATCGGTCATCAGCTCCAGCGGCTGACGGGCCATCGCCGACTGAATCGGCTCCGCATGCGAAGCCGACAAAACGCTGGGCAGCACTGTGTCTCCCAGCCTTTCGGCGTCGGAGCTGGCCGTTGGCTCGGCAAACAGCGCCCACTGTTCGGCGCGAAGACTGTCGGCTGTCGTCAGAGCCAGGGCAAGGGCCGCGAGGGCACCGAGCACCAGCCGGTGGTGCCTCACCTGACCTTGATCTTGGGAGCCTTGGGGCCCTTGGTGATGGG
>CALCGM010000599.1 GCA_937900985.1 uncultured Planctomycetaceae bacterium
CGGCCTGCGGCGGAAGCCCGACGAGAGCCGGCTCGCCCTGATCAATCGCAACGTGGAGCTCTTCCGCACGATCCTCGGCAGCCTGACCTCAGCGGGCATGCGGAGCGACGCGATCGTGCTGGTGGTCAGCAATCCCGTCGATATCCTCACCGCGCTTGCCGAGCGAGAACTCTCGCTGCCGCAGGGGCATGTGGTTGGCCTGGGCACCCTGCTCGACACGCTCCGCTTCCGCAGCCTGCTGGCGATGCGGCTTGGGGCTCCGGCCACGCAGGTGTCGGCCGTGATCCTCGGCGAGCATGGCGACAGCATGGTGCCGATCTGGTCGAGCGCGAGCATCGCTGGCCTGCCGATGGAGAAGTTTCCCGGCTTCACGACAAAGCTCGGCGAGGAGGTCTTCCTGCGGGCGAAGACGTCGGGTGCTGAGATGATCAAGAAGAAGACCGGTGCCGGCTTCGCCGTTGGCGTGTCGATTGCCGAGGTGATCCACGCGATCGCGCTCGACTCAAAGCGGATCCTGCCGGTCTCGACGGTGCAACGGGGCTGCTACGGCCTGCGGGACGTCGCCCTCTCCGTGCCCACCGTGGTGGGCCGCGGCGGAGCCGAGCGGTGCCTCGAGATCGACCTCTGGCCCAAAGAGCTCCAAGGCCTCAAGCGGAGCGGCAGCGTGCTGACAGACACCCTCGGGCAGGTGCTCGGAAGGGGCTAAGCTGCGAGCACCCGGTGCTCAGAGGCCGCTCACCAGTCGCGGGCATCCGGGTCATCGCTGGTGTCGCTTTCGCTCGCGGGGTCGTCGGCATCCTCGGCGTCGAGGGCTCGCAGGATCGCGACCGCCTCGTCGAGGTCTCCTGCCGGCATTGCCCGCTGCTGTGGATCTGGAGAGGCGGCTCGTCGGGAGGCCAGGGCTACGAGGATTGCCAGCTCGCCGTCGGGGTGGGCTTCCAGCCGACGGCGGGCCCGCTGGCCGATCGAGCCGACCAGGTGAGCTTCGGCGAGCGGCATCGTCTCCACAAACCAGACCGTCCGCGGCGTCAGGCTCTCGCCGAGGGCTTCGAGAATGGCCGGCACGCGATTGCCGCGGTCGATCGCAAGCCCGGCATGGATCACCAGCGCCGCGGTGAGCAGCTCTTCGTCGTAGGGATGCTCTGCATGAATCGCCGCAAAGACGGCGAGGGCATGCTCAAGGCCGTCGCTGGCCGAGCCGATCGCAGGATGGCTCCTCACCGAGGCCAGCAGCCCCACCGCTTCGGCGATGCGATCGAAGCGGTCGAGCGCCGGCTGGCTGGCAGCCGTAAGTGCCTGGCGAATCTCTGCGGTGCTGGGGAGGTCTTCCTCCGGCACCCAGCCTCGCTGCACCGCTCGCGCCGCACGGTAGCGGGCGGTGGCGATGTCGCGGCCTTCGTTGACTAGGCGAGCCGCCTCGAGAGCCATCCGCTGGCGGAGTTTGTCGCTCATGGGGTGCTGTCGTGCTCGGCATCCAGCAGTCGGTAGCGGACGTCGCGAATGGCGGCCACCGTGCCGTAGCAGGAAATGCCCAAAGGCTTGGAGAGAAACACCTCGGGGCGAATCGAAAACTCATGGCCTTCACGCGGCTGATCGACCAGCTGCTCATCATTGATCCAGCAGCGGATCGCCTCTTTTCCGACTTCCACCGTGATGCGATACCACTTGCCGGTTTCAAACTCTTTCCACTCGGTGGTGTCGTTGTGGGCCGCATCGGCTCCATCGACGCTTGAGAGACCGACGACACCACCGCCCCAGCCACCGACAATGAAGCTGCAGGGCTCTTCACCGACCGGGAAGGTCAGACCGCAGAAAAAGTCGTAGCCGTCGACGCGGCTCGCCTCGAGGGTGATCGCGTAGCCGTCTTTGGGAAACTCCTGCTGCCAGGTGATGCCGCTGAGCTCGGAGCCACGCTCAATGCGAATGGCACCGTCTTCCACGGCCACCTCCCCCTCCCCGCCGAACGATGTCGATTTCCAGCCGTCGAGCGTTGTGCCGTCGAAGAGGGGCTGCCAGCGGTCACTCGCTTCTGCAGTGGCGGCTTCGTCGGCTCTGCAGAGATTCGGGGAAACCCCCAGCGAGGCGAGCGTCAGGGCTGCGGCACAGGCGACGGCTCCCAGTGGGGCAGCGGTCAGCCATCGTGTGCCGAGATTCACGGCATCGCAGAGCCGGCCAGCAGGCCCCGGGGCCATTCTCATGACAGCCATTTCAACCCGCTGACGCAGACGCACGCGTGCACGCATGGAAGCCCCTCGCACTGATGACAAACGCAGCCACCGCCTCGGAAGCTGCATACCTGAAGTGTCGCGGAGGGAAACCGCGGCTGTCCAGTCCGCGGCTTTGCGGTGACGGAACGGGGCCCCGCCACGCTATCGAGGCGAAACGTGAGCTGACGCCGGAGCGTGTTGAAGCTGGACGGCCGTTCGCAGCAGCACATCCCTCGCGCGGGCGATGCGTCGCACCCGATTGCGAGTATCGGGCGTCTGACGCTCCATCCTCAGCAAACGCAGCCGAAACTGAGCCGCCATGATGATGCGTGCCGCATCATGGTGGCAGCCCGCCAGCCCAAGCACCGAGGCGTCGTCGTCACACTCCTGCTGCTGCAGAGGAAGCGGCTCAATCGCATCGATCCCCAGCCGTCCCCGTCGCCTCCAGGGGGCAGCGTCGTCGATGCCAAGCACCGTTTTCTGGCCCGTCGCATGCGAGTTCTCGCCGCTCTCCCGACCGTCGAGAGGACCGTCCGATCGCTTTGCAGGCAGCCTGCGACGGGCTGCGAGCCGGTCGTCGAGCGCTGGGATTCCCACACCAAAACCCTGGAGCGAACGAAGGTTGCTGTTCATAATTCCCACCCTGCGGTCGACACGTCCTACTTTCGTAGGCGAGAATCAGGTCGGGGAGGGGCAAATCTTTTTTGTGGAATGCCACCGCTCTCCGTCACCGTGCCGATGGGTTTCCGATGCAGCAGCAAGACACAACGTCGGGCAGTGGCAGCGGTCACCGGGCAGGCCGGGATTCCGGTGTGCTCGCGGATGAGGTCGCCGACTGCCTCGAAGAGATTGCGTTGGGAAACCTGCAGGCTCGAGACCGCGTCTTTGAGCTGTGCAGCGAACGGCTTCATCTTCTCGCCCATCGCATGCTCTCCCGGTTTCCGCGGGTTCGTCGCTGGAACGACACCGACGATCTCTTCCAGGCCGCAGCCATGCGGCTGCATCGTGCCCTGGCCGACACGCAGCCGGAATCAGCCCGTGGCCTGCTCGCGTTGGCTGGCACGCAGATGCATCGTGAGCTCATCGACCTGGCCCGCCGCTACACGAGCCAGGGGGCGTATGAGGCCAACCACGGCACCAACGTGATCGGCGAGGATGAATCCGGCCGTCTGCAGCATGTGGTTGATCAGGCTCCGTCTCGCCAGGAGCCTCTGGACCGCTGGTCGGCGTTTCACGAAGCGGTTGAGCAGCTCCCCCCCGACGCCCGCGAGGTGTTTGATCTCGTCTGGTATATGGGCGCAAGCCAGGAGACCGCCGCCGCCGTGATCGGCTGCTCAACGCGAACGATCAAAACCCGCTGGCGGCAGGCCCGCGTGGCGGTCAAGGCAGCCCTGGATGGACGGCCGCCCGAAGGCTGACCGCCATGCTCCCACGGCCAGTCGCCGGCTGGTGGTCGAGAGCGACTCAGTCGCCCGTCAGCCCGAGCTGCTCGGCGAGAAAGGTCCAGGCCAGCGACTGCATGAAGGCCTGCTGCTTGTTGGTCGCGGCCCCACCGTGGCCCCCCTCGATATTTTCGTAGTAGAGGGCCGGGTGCCCCATCGCCTCGAGCTTGGCCATCATCTTGCGGGCGTGGCCTGGATGCACGCGGTCATCGCGGGTGGAGGTGAGCAGCAGCGTGATCGGATAGGCCGGCGTCGCGGGGCCTCGCTCCTCGACCTTGTGGTAGGGGGAGAAGTTTTTGAGAAACGCCCACTCCTCCGGCTTGTCAGGATTGCCGTATTCCTGCATCCACGACGCTCCGGCGAGCAGCTGGCTATACCGCTGCATGTCGAGCAGCGGCACCTGGCAGACGGTCG
>CALCGM010000600.1 GCA_937900985.1 uncultured Planctomycetaceae bacterium
CGGCATCTTTTCCGGAGCCGGCTGATCCTTTAGGGTTCGCAGCAGGTTTGCCGGCTGCTTTTCTCGTTTTGGTGGCCGTTTTCTTCGCTGTCGTTACCGGGGGACGTGCCATGCGGATTTTTCTCGCTGGAATCATGCAGGGGTCACACGTGGCCGCGCTCGTCCACGACCAGACCTACCGCGAACGCTTTCGCAGGGCCGTCGAGGATCGCTGGCCAGAGGCCGAAGTTTACGATCCTCATGCCAACCACGCCAACTCGATCGGCTACGGGGTGGACCAGGCGCGGAAGGTCTTTGTGGGCCATGTGGAGATGTGCCGGGAGTTTGATCTCCTGGTCGCCTATGTGCCCGAGGCCTCGATGGGGACGGCGATCGAGATGTGGGAGGCGCACCGCCACGGCCGCGTGGTGGTCACGATCACGCCTCTGGTGCACAACTGGGTCGTGCAGCTGACGAGCCACGCGGTGTATCGCGACTTCGACACCTTTCTGCATGCCCTGGAAGCAGGCGAGATCGATGCCCTGGTTTCCAGCGAGCGCCGCGAGGCCTGACTTGCCTTAGGGCGTGAAGCGGCGGGCGAGGGCCGTCTGGCAGCCATCCACCACCCGTTTCGCCGCGGCCGCGAGCGGCCAGACCTCGATCGGCCGCTCCGGATCGGGCTCCACCCAGCTGGTTTCCAGCGCGGCTGCGGTCGCGGTGGAATCGGCCGCGAGAAGATCGCAGGAGCTCAGCGACGCCGCCACGATGTCTCGCAGCCGGCCGGCAGCTTCCAGCGAAGCCAGATCGGTGCCATCGGCATGGGCCGCGACCGGCGGCCCGGTTTCGATGGCAAACTCCACAAGCAGGCCTGCCTGGCAGACGAACAGCACATCCACATCGGTTTCGTCGACGGCCCGCGTGACGGCCCGCCGAATCGCCTCCCGCAGCCGGCCCAGCGGGGTGTCGACGAGGCGTGCAGCGGCAGCCGACAGGGAGCCGCCGCGAGCCGCCGCGTCGAGGAAGCCGCTCCACGCCGCATCGCCATCACCAGCGGAGAGCAGGTCGAGGCGAATCGGCCAGGCCCGACTGGTGGCGAGCAGCCCATCGGCCGGTTGCCCCAGGGCAGGACAGCACACCGAGACCTGCAGCCCGTGACTTCCGATCCCAGCCACAAGCGCCTCGAGCTGGGGGCAGGGGCGGTCAGCGATCCGTTGGTCGAGGAGAAGAATGTGCATGTCTGGGGTCCGCTGTGGCTGCCGCCCTCCGCCTGCTACCCGGGGAGCCAACCGGCCAGCCAGGCCACCGCCAGGCAGCAACCGGTCCAGGCTGCCGCCCCCCAGTCGTCGGCCATGATGCCGCAGCCTGCGGGGAGTCGCTCAAGCTGTCGGCAGGGAAACGGCTTGAGGATGTCGAAAAAGCGGAAGATGAGAAACGCCAGCAGCATCACCGTCCAGCCGCGAGCCTCCAAGGGGAGCACCAGCAGAGCCAGCGGCATGCTGGCCGCCTCGTCGAGGTTGACCGCCCCCGGATCCTTGCCGCCGCCGAGCGCGGCTGCGGCGCGGGTGCAGATCGGAATGCTGGCTGCGTTGACCAGCACGATGAGACCGAGTTCCACTGCGAGTGCTGTTGCCGACGAGGCCTCGCCAGCCGCCAGGGCGATCTGCTCGATCACGAAGGCCAGGCCGATGCCCGCCGCCGCTCCCCAGGTGCCAGGAGCCCAGGGAATGCGGCCGAGCCACAGGCATGTGGCGGCAACAACAGCGGGATGTGACCAGCGGACAGATGGTGGAGGCATGTCGGCATCATCCCCGCTTCACCGGTTTTTGGCCAATGCCGGACTTGCCACAACGACACGAGCCATCTCTTGCCGCTCGTAGACTGTGGAACACGTCTGCCGCCGCAGGACGCGGCGACCGGCGACCCCAAAAACCTCGGCTTTGGGGCGCGTCGCTTGCGTGGAAAAAGGCCATGGATGGTTCCATGGATAGGTAGACTACAAGGAAGCGGGCGAGATCCCGCCCCCCAAGCCCCGCAGCATGACAGGTCACATGAACGATTCATCGGCAGCCGCGTCGCAGACGGCAGACACCGCCACCACCATCGGCCAGCTCGAGCTGGTGGAGTTTCCCCATCCGGCCCTGCGGCGAGTTTCGCGGGCGGTGGTGCGGATCGACGAAGAGCTGCGGGATGCCGTGCGGCAGATGTTTGAGATCATGTATGCCGAGCAGGGGGTGGGCCTTGCAGCCAACCAGGTGGCGCTCCCCTACCGGCTGTTTATCGTCAACACCGAGGGCCGGCCCGACGCCGGCGAAGAGCTTGTGTTTATCAACCCGCAGCTGAGCAAGCCTCGCGGCACGGCTGTGCAGGAAGAGGGCTGCCTGAGCCTGCCCGGCGTCCGGATGGATGTCAGGCGTCCGGCCCGCGTGCGGGTCAAGGCCTACAGCCTCTCCGGCGAGGTGATCGACGCCGACCTCGACGGCTTTTTGGCGCGGGTTGTCCAGCACGAGTTTGACCACATTGAAGGACGGCTCTTCACCGACCGGCTCTCGGAGGCCTCGGCGATGGAGGCGTCTCGGGCGCTCGACGGCTTTCGTGAGATCTTTGCCGGCAAGCAGGACCGCGGTGAAGTGCTCGGCGACCGTGAGATCACCGCCCGGCTCGACGCGCTCGAGCGGGCCCGCTGCCAGGCCTGAGGGCGGACGGCAGACGGAACGGAAAGGGAAGGCTCGCGGATGCCTGAAAACGGATCGATGTCGCTGCGGCTGGTGGTGATGGGAACCGGTCCGTTTGCCGTGCCCATGTTTCAGTCGCTCGTTGCATCACCGCACGACGTGGTGGCGGTGGTGACGCGGCCCGATCGCGTGGCCCGTGGACGGCGACCGCCCCCGAATCCGATGCGTCAGGCTGCCGAACAGGCAGGCGTGCCGGTGCTCGATCCCGCCGACATCAACGCCGCCGACGCCTGTGCGGACGTGGCCGCCCTGCGGCCCGATCTGCTGGTGGTGTGCGACTACGGGCAGATTCTCTCCCCGGCGGCGCTCTCCGTCGCGAGCTACGGTGGCATCAACCTGCATGGCTCGCTGCTGCCGCGTCACCGCGGGGCGGCGCCGGTGCAGTGGGCGCTTCTTGAGGGCGACCCGACGACCGGCGTGAGCGTGATCCGCATGTCGCCCCGGCTCGATGCAGGCGCCGTGATCGTCAGCCGCGAGCAGCCGATTGCCGCCGACGACACGGCGGCCACGCTGGAGGAGCGGCTGGCGGCCGGCGGAGGGGAGGC
>CALCGM010000601.1 GCA_937900985.1 uncultured Planctomycetaceae bacterium
CCCTCGGCTGCGGGCCTGAGAAACTCACCGCGGCGGGCCTCAAGCATGCCGTCGATGAAGAGCCTCGTTTCGTTCTTTTTGACCACCAACGCCGCGGTGTGCCACTGGCCGTCCGCTACGTCGCTGGTGCCACTGATCGCGCCGACCCAGCCGATGTCGTAGACCAGCCGCCCGTCGCGGACGAAGAGGGTTTTTCCGTCTGGCTTCCAGATGCCGGTCTTCGGCGTGGACGCCACCAGCGTGCCGTCGTCGCCGCGAAACCGCACCAGCAGTGTGCGGCCGGGCGTTCCCAGGTCGAGTGGCTCGGCCTCCTCAGCCTCGATCAGGTGCCGTGCCAGGTTGTCAAACGGTTGCGGCGGGGCATCGCCAGCCAGCTCGCCGGTGACGATCGCGATTCCTCCATCGCGAGCCTCGGCAAAGTCGTCGACACGCATGGAGCCATCTTTGGTGAGCAGGCCAGCCGGGCCTTCTCCGGGCTGCATCTGACCGACGCACAGACGGAGCGATTCGCCGGGCCCGATGGTCAGGCTGTGTGTGAGCGTCACCGGGGTCGTGGCCGCAGCGACATCGATCGCCTCAAGAATCTCACGGCCTTCGATGGCATAGCTGAGCATCGCACGGTCGCCGTGCAGGTAGTGGCCGCGGTAGGTGAGCCAGTCACTTCGCAGCGGGCCGCGAGGCGGCTTGTGGTCGTCGACGCTGTCGAAGGAGCCGTCGAAGGCCCACTGCCAGGCATCGAGGCCAGGCAGGGGATCGCCGTCAATCTGCGGCATCTGCTCGCCACGCTGCTTCTGATGGTGCGTCTCGGAGAGATCGAGGAAGCCGCCCTGCCAGGCGGCAGCCAGCCGCATGCGGTGCAGGTCGTAGCAGAGGGAGATCTCGTCAGGCAGCCGGAAGGTGAGGCCGTTGTTGACGCGGTGGC
This sequence comes from uncultured Planctomycetaceae bacterium, assembly GCA_937900985.1. Lineage (GTDB taxonomy): Bacteria > Planctomycetota > Planctomycetia > Pirellulales > UBA1268 > M30B53. Next base: position 923 of record CALCGM010000601.1, read on the forward strand.
CCAGCTGCGACGCGAGCACGGGGCCGTAGTCGCGGTCGACAACGGGCTGCGTGTCTCCGCGATCGGTGCCTTCCGGCAGCGAGCCGAGGTAGGCCTCATCGATCGGCCGATACTGCGGATTGCGATCCTTCATCAGCGTTTCGCGGACGTAGTGCACGACCTGATACCGCTCCATGGGCGTCAGGTTTTGCAGGGCACCCATCAGGCCGGCGCCCCGGCTGACGGTGAGAAACATCCGGTAGGGATCGCTGCCAAACTTCAGCTCGTCGCGTCCAAAGGCCCGCGCCGTCGGCAGGCGTGGCTCGTTGCCGTCAGCCCCGTGGCAGTTCACGCAGTGGCTGGTGAAGATCCTGCGGCCCGCTTCAACGTCGTCGTCACGCAGGTCTCGAAGGATGCCGGCATGGTCGAGCCCCTGGGTGTCGTCGACGATCACCAGCGCTTCGGGTGCAGGCGCGAGAGCTGCCTCTCGGGCCTTGCCGCCATGGGCGATTTCGGCCACGTAGCGGGCGAGGTCGAGAAACTCTCGCTCGTCCGCCAGTGAGTCGACCAGCCCTGCGGGCATCATCGAGACGGGTGATTGGCCGATCTCTTCAATCTCATCGCGAGGCACGCGGATTTCGGCCAGCAGGTCGCTGGCGTTGCGGAGCACGATCGCCTCGTCCGTTTCGCTCGCCAGCAGACCGCTGATCACCTCGCCGTCGACCGTCTGGATGGTGAGCGTGGCATAGCCCTCGCGGATCAGGGCCGATGGATCGAGCAGCGATGCGATCACATGGGCGATGGCCATGTCGGGTGTGGACGTTTCTGGCCGCGGTGTGGCAAGGTCGGGGCCGAGCGGGCTGGCCGCCTCGCCCGCAGCATGGCAACGGACGCAGGATGCCGCGGATGTGTGAAAGAGCACGGCTCCCCGCCGAGCATCGCCCCGCAGCCGCACCTTGGCCGCCAGACGTGCTGGATCGGTGGTCCGAAGATCGGCCTCAAGGCCAGCTTGGGCGGCTGCAGCCGACGCCAGCCAGGCAGCCAGGCCCGCAACGATCACCCATGCTGCCTTGCTGTGAGCTTTGACGGCGGAGGCTGAAAGCGGTGGCACAGCAGAACATCGAGGTGGCATACGGGCTTCCTCAAAGCGAAAAGGCTAAAAATCGGTCGGGCCGCAAAACAGAGGTCCCCCACTCGAAATCGTAAGACTACCCGCTCTTTGCGGGTGTTTGCGACCGATTGTGTGAGGTCTGTGTGGGGAGCGCTTCTTTATTCTGGTTATGCCGTCACAGTCCCTGCGGTCTAATGTGTGGTTCGTTGAGGGGAACCTCACTGTGCGTCTGCGGTGGGGCTCTTTGACGTGACTTTCTCTCGTGAGATCACGAAAGGTTTTTGGAATGCGTATTTCGAAGATGGTGTGCGGCGTCCTTGCCGCTGTTGTTGCGATGGCAGCCACGCTGAGTTCGGCAACCGCCGGCGAGTGCCCGCTGTCGAAGAAGGCTGTCAAGGTCCAGGCTGTGAAACTGGCCGAAAAGAAGGACATCGTCGACACGGCCGTTGGCGCGAAGTCTTTCACCACACTCGTCGCAGCAGTGAAGGCTGCCGGGCTTGTGGAAACCCTCAAGAGCAAGGGGCCATTTACGGTCTTTGCTCCGACCGACGAGGCGTTTAAGAAGCTGCCCGAGGGCGCGGTGGAGTCGCTGCTGAAGCCCGAGAACAAGGACAAGCTTGTCGCCGTCCTCACCTACCATGTCGTCCCCGGCAAGGTTATGGCTGCTGACGTTGTCAAGCTGAAGAACGCGAAGACCGTTCAGGGTGGCGAAGTCGACATCGTTGTCGCTGATGGCAAGGTCAAGGTTGACAATGCCAACGTCGTCAAGACGGATATCGAGTGTTCAAATGGCGTCATCCACGTGATCGACGCCGTGATTCTTCCCTAACTTTAGGGAAGGTTGATTCAGGCGCGCGGGGGTGGGCTTTGTCCTGCCCCCGCATGCCTGTTTTTTTATGCGCTGAGCGTGCTGAACGGGTTACGGCGTTGGTACCTGCATGCTTTCCGTTTTGGGGGTGGCCGATTTCAACAGACGAAACAGATCGCTGTCGGTGGTAAGAATCACGGTCGTGTCATTACTAAGAGCCTCCCGATACATGTCGAGCGTTTTTACAAAACCGTAAAACTCAGCGGCCGCAGGGCTCGTGTTGTAGGCATCGGCGTAAATTTTCGAGGCGGCGGCATCGGCCTTGCCCTGAATCTCTTCCACCTCGCGGTAGGCCTGCGACTGGATCTCGCGAAGGTCCTTTTCTCGGCGGCCGTCGATCTTGGCAGCCTCGCCAGCACCCTCCGAGCGGAATCGCTCCGCAATCTGCTCCCGTTCGGAGATCATTCGTTCGTAGATCTTCGTGATCACATCACTCTTGTAGTTGATTCGCTTAATGCGGACATCGAGCAGCTCAATGCCCCAGAGCGTCACCTTGGGAATCGCTGCCTGGAGGATCTCGTCTTCCAGGGCGATCCGGCCAAAGCGGATCGGCGGCAAGACGCCGACGGTGGTGCCAAACTCCTCCAGGGTTTCGTCCCGCACCGGCTCCCGGTCTTTTTCGCTGCGAACAACCTCAATCAGGTCGTGCCGGGCGACCACGTTGCGGGTTTCGCTGCCGATGATGTCGTCGAGCCGTGAGAGGGCGCTCCGCTCGTCGCGGAGGGCCTGGAAGTAGAGCAGGGGGTCGGCGATCCGCCAGCGGGCAAAGGTGTCGACCACGATGTAGAGCTTGTCGCGGGTGGTCATCTGGTTGGGCTGGCCGTCCCATTCCAGCACCCGTGTATCAAACCGGTTGACCGTCGAGATCAGCGGAATCTTGAAGTGCAGGCCCGCTTCGTTGGCGTCGGGATCGGCGTTGATCGGCTCCCCGACTGGCTTGCCGAAGCGGGTGATCACCACCTGGTCTGTCTCGTCGATCTGGTAGGCGCTGCCAAAAAACAGCACCACCGCCACCACCGCAAGCAGGAGTGCGGCTGGAGCGGTCAGCTGAGAGAGCATGGAGCGTGAAGCGGGCATCGGGAGTCGTCCTCGTGATGGTGGCGAGCTGTCCGTGGGAAAGCCATCCATGGCCTTTTTTCACTGAAGCGACGCCCCCCAAAGCCAAGGGTTTTTGGGGGCGCCGGTCGCCGCATCCTGCGGCGGCAGACGTGTTCCACAGTCTGCTAGCGTCCGCGGGGCGAAGCAGGGGGGCGTGGCTGTGGCTGTTGGGGGGCTGTGAGGTTTAGCAGCGGCAGCAGCTGCCGGGCCTCTTCGTCGATCACGATCTTGTTGCCGAGCGCCGGCAGCAGGTCGATCATCGTTTCGAGGTAGATCCGCTGGCGAGTGACGTCGGGGGCCTTCTCATACTGTTCGAGGAGAGCGGTGAAGCGGGCCACATCACCCTCGGCCTCGTTGACCCGCTCGATCGCATAGCCTTCGGCCGACTGGATGTCTTTCTCGGCCTCGCCGCGGGCCTTGGGCACCTCGCGGTTGTAGTTGCCATTGGCCTGGTTGATCATCTGCTCCCGTTCCTGCTGAGCCCGATTGACCTCGTCAAACGATGCCTGCACGTTGGTCGGCGGGTGCACGTTTTTCAGCTGCACCTGCTGCACGCGGAGGCCCATCTCAAGCTCGTTGACCACGATGGTCAGCTTTTCGATCGCGGCGTTTTCGATGCCCTGGCGGCCGATCGTGAGCACCTCGTCGACGGTGCGGTCGCCCACGACCTCGCGCATCACGCTCTCGGAGAGGTCGCGGAGGGTGGCCACCGGCTCGCGGAGGTTGAAGAGATACGCTTTGGGGTCGCTGATCTCATACTGCACGACCCACTCCACATGCGCCGCGTTGAGGTCGCCGGTCACCATGTCGGCTTCGGCATCGGTTTCCCGAGACGTCTGGTAGGGATTGGAGGCCCCTTCGGAGCCAAAGCCAAACTCGAGCTTGAGCTGACGCTTGACTGGCAGGATGGAGACCGTGTCGATGCCAAACGGCAGTTTGAACCGCAGGCCTGGATCGGAGATGCCGATGTAGCGGCCAAACCGCTGCACGACCGCCACGCTCTCCGGCCCCACGGAATAGAAGGAGCCTGTCAGGCCGAGGAGCACAAAGAGGCCGACGGCTGTGGCGATGATCAGAGACCGCCGTCGCTGCGGGTCGAGCGAAGGGATCGTGATCGTGTTGTGGGAACCTGAAGGCATGGGTGCACATCCATCTGAAAAAGGGTCTTTGAAAGTGTAGTTCGCCGTTTGCGGGCGTGCTGAAGAGGCGGCGGCGAATGCAGTGTTTGGTGGTCAGCCGGATGGCGGCGTGCCATAATTGAGGTTTCACAGCCGGTGAGAGAGAGCGATGCAACGATCGAAACTTTGGCACGACTCAGGCCAGCGTCTGTGGAGCGGCGTGCCGCGATGGCTGGCCGGAGTGCTGCTAGCAGGCGGTGTGGCGACCGCATACGCGGCACACCCAGAGGGCGGCCCTTCCCCCGACTTCAACCGGGATGTGCGGCCGGTGCTTTCCAACCGCTGCTTCAAATGCCACGGGCCCGACGACGAGAACCAGGAGGCGGGGCTTCGCCTCGATCTCCGTGAGGCCGCCGTTGGCGAACTCGACAGCGGCACACGGGCGATCGTGCCTGGCCGTCCCGACGAGAGCGAGATGATCGCGCGGATCACGAGCACCGATCCTGATCTCGTGATGCCCCCGCCCCACACGAAGGTCGTGCTCACCGACGATGAGAAGCGAATCCTCACGGAGTGGGTTGCCGCAGGCGCGGCGTATGCCCCCCACTGGGCATTTGAGCCACCGCAGCGGCCGCAGCCGCCAGGGGTGGAGAACGCGGCCTGGGTGCGAAACCCGATCGATCGCTTCGTGCTCGCGCGGCTGGAGGCGGAGGGGCTGTCGCCAGCTGCCGAGGCCGACCGGGCGACGCTCTGCCGACGGGTGTCGCTCGATCTCGTGGGCCTGCCTCCCAGTCCGGAGGAACTCGAGGCTTTTCTTTCGGACACTTCAGAAGATGCCTACGAGCGGCTCGTTGATCGGCTGCTTGCCAGCCCCCGGTATGGCGAGCGGTGGGCCCGCCGCTGGCTGGATCTTGCCCGCTATGCCGACACCAACGGCTACGAGAAGGATCGCCCCCGCGAGATCTGGCCCTACCGCGACTGGGTGATCCGGGCGCTCAACGACGACATGCCCTTCGATGCGTTTACGGTTCGGCAGATCGCCGGCGACATGCTGCCTGAGGCGACCGTCGACGACATCATCGCCACCGGCTTCCATCGCAACACGATGATCAATGAAGAAGGTGGGATCGATCCGCTGGAGTTTCGCTATCTGGCGATGGTCGATCGGGTGGGCACCACGGGAACGGCCTGGCTCGGGCTGACAACGGCCTGCGCCCAGTGCCACACCCACAAGTTTGATCCCATCACGCAGACCGACTACTACTCCCTGATGGCCCTGCTCAACAACGCCGATGAGCCGGAGTGGGTGATTCCGAGCGATGAGCGGCTCGCCCGGCTGGAGTCGATTCAGCAGCAGATCGACGCGGCCTGGGAGGCACTGCCGGCGAAGTGGCCTGTGGCCGCAGACGACGGCGAGGCGTCGGAACCGGCACAGCACGCGGCACGGAAGTCGCTCGCGGAGAGCTTCGCAGACTGGAATCGGGCGGAGTCGCAGGCGGCGGTTGACTGGCAGGTGCGGTCGCCGCGGCTGGTCTCGTCGACGATGCCGCATCTGGTGGTCCGTGACGATGGCACCGTGCTCGGCAGTGGCGATGCCACGAAGAGCGACGTCTACGAGCTGATCCTGCCCGCCGGGGATTCTCCGGTGCGGGCCCTGCGGCTGGAGGTGTTGCCCGATGCAAGCCTGCCGGCCCACGGGCCGGGCATGACCGCCTATGAGGGGCCCAAGGGCGACTTCTTTCTCTCGGAGCTCGAGCTGAGCTGTGCCGGAAAGCCGGTGACCATCGTCTCGGCGACGGAGTCGTTTGCGGGGAAAGCATTTGCGGGGAAGGAGAGCGGAGCGGCGGGCGCGTTTGACGGCGAGATGTCGAGCGGCTGGACGACCAACGGCCAGCAGGGCAGGGCCCATGCGGCGGTGTTTGTGCTCGTGGAGCCGGTGCCGGCAGGCCAGGCTCTGGCTATCACGATGCGGTTTGAGCGGCACTACGCCTGCCCGCTGGGCTGCTTTCGGCTGTCGGTCACGGACTCGGAGTCGGCTGAGGCTCGCGGCCACACCGCGGCCGAAGAGGTGGCCCTGGCTGTGCCGGCCGAGCAGCGGAGCGAAGCGGAGCAGCAGCTAGTGTTTCGTCGGTTTCTGGCGTCGACTGCGGAGCTGGCGGAGCCGGTTGCCGAGATTCGCCGGCTGGAAGACTCGCTGCGGCAGGGAACACGCACGCTCGTGCTCGCGGAGCGGCCGGCCGACAACCCGCGGGTCACGCACCGGCATCACCGCGGTGAATACACCCAGCCTGAGGAGCAGGTTCCTGCGGCGGTGCCGGCCTTCCTGCCGCAGCTGCCTGAGCCGGCCGCTGCGGATCGGCTGGCGCTCGCCCGTTGGCTGGTGTCGCGGGACAACCCTTTGACGGCGCGGGTCACCGTCAACCGCCAGTGGCAGGCCTTCTTCGGCACCGGCCTCGTGAAAACGCTGGAAGACTTTGGCTACCAGAGCGAGCCGCCGAGCCATCCCGCGCTGATCGACTGGCTGGCGGTGGTGTTGATGGACGACTGCGCGTGGTCGCTCAAACAGCTGCACCGGCTGATGGTGACGAGCGCCACCTACCGGCAGGCCTCGACGGTGTCGCCGGAGCTGGCCGCACGGGATCCCGAGAATCGGCTGCTCGCCCGGGGGCCGCGTGTGCGGCTGGAGGCGGAGCTGATCCGCGATGCGATGCTCAAGGCCGCCGGTCTGCTCTCCGACAAAATGTATGGGCCGGGAGTGCGTCCGCCGCAGCCGGCGGGTGTGACCGAGGTGGCCTACGGCTCACCGTCGTGGACGGCGAGCAAAGGGGAGGATCGCCACCGCCGCAGCATCTACACCTTTGTGAAACGGACGGCTCCGTTTGCCATGACGACGACGTTTGACGGGCCGACCGGCGAGTCGTGCCTGCCGAGGCGGGAGATCTCCAACTCACCGCTGCAGGCGCTGACGCTCCTCAACGATCCGATGTTTTTTGAGATCGCGCGGACGCTCGGGCAGGCTGTGGCGGCCGCTGGCGATGACGACACGAGCCGGCTCGCTGCGGTTGGGCAGCGGCTGCTCTCGCGGTCGTTTACCGACGAGGAAGCGAGCGTGCTGCTGGGCTATCTCGCCCGTCAGCGGCAGCGGCTGGAAGCGGGGGAGCTCGATGCCCGTGCCCTGGCTGGGCTCGAGCCAGCCGGTGAGGCCGGGGCAGCGGACGTTTCGGCGGAGATTCGGGAGCAGGCCGCCTGGACGCTCGTGGCCCGGGCCGTGATGAACCTTGATGAGGCGATCGTGAAGCGATGAGCAACCAGATGCCGAGACGAGCAGCCGACGGTGTGGGAAGTGTGATGGCTCGTGAGGCGGCGGGGCTTGCCCGCACGCGGAGGCACTTCTTCCAGGAGTGTGGCGTTGGCGTGGGGAAGATTGCCCTCGCCGGGCTGCTGGCAGAGGCGACCCAGGCCGCTTGGGCAGGAGCGGAGCTGCCAGCCGCCGCCGGGGCGATGGCTGTCCGGCCGCCGCACTTCCCGGGCACGGCGAAGGCGGTGATCCAGCTGTTTATGGCGGGGGCCCCCAGCCAGCTCGACATGTTCGACTACAAGCCGGCCCTGGCGAAGATGGAGGGCAAGCCGATTCCTCCGGAGGTCATCGGGGGGCAGCGGTATGCCTTCATCCGCCCCGACGCGGGTGTGCTGGGGCCACGGTTTGCGTTTGCCAAGCATGGCCAGAGCGGGGCGGAGCTCTCCGAGGTGCTGCCGCACCTGGCGAAGGTTGTCGACAAGATTGCGATCGTGAAGAGCTGCCGTACCGATCAGTTCAACCATGCTCCGGCGCAGATCTTCATGAACTGCGGCTTCGCTCAGCCGGGCAGGCCGAGCATGGGGTCGTGGGTGACGTATGGGCTGGGCAGCGAGAGCCGAGACCTGCCGGCGTTTGTGGTGATGAGCACCGGCGGCGGGATTAGCGGTGGGGCGGCCAACTGGTCGAGCGGTTTTCTGCCGAGCCTCTACACCGGAACCCGGTTTCGCAACGCAGGCCCGCCGATCCTCAACGTCGATTCCCCGCAGGGGGCCGACCGGCAGCTCGCCGGCGACACGCTGGAGCTTGTCAGTGAGCTCAACAGCCGCCGGCTGTCGCTCGACGGCGATCCCGAGATCGCCACGCGGATCGCCTCCTACGAGATGGCCCACCGGCTGCAGGTGTCGGCGCCGGAGCTGATGAACCTTGCCGATGAGTCGACCGAGACGCTCGCCCTCTACGGCTGCACGCCCGAAGAGGCGAGCTTTGCCCGGGCCTGCCTGATTGCCCGACGGCTCGTGGAGCGGGGCGTGCGGTTTGTCACGATCTACCACGAGGGCTGGGACGGCCATTCCAACGTGGAGGGCAACGTGAAGAACAACTGTGGGAAGACCGACCAGGCGTCGGCGGCGCTGGTGGCGGATCTTGCCCAGCGGGGGATGCTCGACGAGACGCTGGTGGTGTGGGGCGGCGAGTTTGGCCGCACGCCGATGGTGGAGGCGAGCGCCGTGCTCGGCCGCAGCCAGGGCCGGGATCATCATCCAAACGCGTTTACGATGTGGCTGGCCGGCGGCGGCATCAAGGGGGGCGTCACCTACGGCGAGACCGACGACCTCGGCTTTCATGTGACCCGCGACGAGGTGCATGTGCACGACCTGCAGGCCACGATTCTGCACTGCCTCGGCCTTGATCACGAGCGGCTCACCTTCCGCTTTCAGGGCCGCGACTTCAGGCTGACCGATGTGCACGGCCGGGTGGTGACCGGTATTCTCTCCTGAGCCTCCGCGATGGTGGGGCGTTCCTTGGGGAGAATCTCTGATGCGTGTTTCTGTGTTTCGTCGTCGGTTGATGGCGATCGGCTGTGGTCTTGTGCTTGGCTGGATGTCGCTGGCGGGAGCCGCCGGGGCGGATCTGTGGCTTGATGTGGAGGGCCATGAGGGGCCAGGCAAGGGCAAGCGGGTGGTGCTCATCAGCGGTGATGAGGAATACCGCAGCGAAGAGGCCCTGCCGCAGCTGGCCAAGATCCTGGCTCACCGGCATGGCTTCGACTGCCGGGTGGTGTTTGCGATCAATCCCGAAACCGGGGAGATCGATCCCAACGAGCAGGCGAACATCCCTGGCCTTGAGGCGCTCGGCGACGCCGATCTGATGGTGATCGCCACCCGCTTCCGCAAGCTGCCCGAGGAGCAGATGCGGCATGTCGACGCCTATCTCAAGGCCGGCAAGCCTGTTGTCGGCATGCGGACGGCGACCCACGCCTTTGCCGGTATCGCCGACCCGACATATGCCCACTACAACAACGGCTACGGCGGAGAGAAGGAGGCCTGGAAGGGCGGCTTTGGCCGGCTGGTGCTGGGAGAGATGTGGATCAGCCATCACGGCCACCACGGGCAGGAGAGCACCCGCGGGCTGGTGGCTCCGGAAGCGAAGGGGCATCCAATCCTGCGGGGCATCGCCGATGGTGAGATCTGGGGGCCGACCGACGTGTATGGCGTGCGACTGCCGCTCCCGGGCGACTCACAGCCGCTGGTGCTCGGGCAGGTGCTCGCAGGTATGACGCCGGATGCGGAGCCGGTGGAGGGGCCCAAAAACGAGCCGATGATGCCCGTGGCCTGGGTGAAGAGCTATGCGGTTGACGGCGGGCCCGAGGGCCGCGTGTTTACGACGACGATGGGGGCGGCGAGTGACCTCGTCGCCGAGGGCACCCGGCGGATGCTCGTCAACGCCTGCTACTGGGCGGTTGGCCTCGAGGGCGCGATCCCCGAGGCGTCGGATGTGGCGATCGTGGGCGAGTTCATCCCGACCCGGTTTGGCTTCAACGG
>CALCGM010000602.1 GCA_937900985.1 uncultured Planctomycetaceae bacterium
CCGACGACACGGCGGCCACGCTGGAGGAGCGGCTGGCGGCCGGCGGAGGGGAGGCGGTGCTCGCTGCAATCGAGGCGATTCATGCTGCCGGCGGGAAGGATGTGGGAGCCCCGCAAGACCCGTCGTTGGTGACGCGGGCGCCGCGGCTGACGAAGGCAGACGGCCTTCTCGACTGGAGCCAGACCGCGGCGGAGCTGGAGCGACGGCGACGGGCGCTTGAGCCCTGGCCGCGGGTGGCCAGCTTTTTTGCTCCGGCGGAGGGAAAGCCTCAGCGGCTTGTGCTCGCCGAGGTCGCCGTTGGCGAGCCTGCCCCAGCAGCCGCGGAGCCCGGGACGATTCTCGCGGTCGATCGCGGTGAGCCCGGTGGGATCACCGTGGCCTGCGGCGAGGGGACGACGCTGATCGTGCGGCAGCTGGTGCCCGAGGGGCGACGCCTGATGACCGCCGGCGAGTTTCTCCGCGGGAGCAGCCTTCGCGAGGGCTGCCGGCTCGAATCGGGCGACGGTTCCCCGGGGGCGGTGGCCGGCGCTCCACCAAACGGCCAAACGCTTTAGAATCGGTTTTTATGACACGACGACTTTGGATCGACACCGTGGGCTGCCAGATGAACGTGCTCGACAGTGAGCTCGTCGTGGCGGCGCTCCGCCGTCAGGGCTGGCAAATGGCCCAGAGCCCGGCGGATGCCGATGCCGTTTTCTACAACACCTGCAGCGTGCGGCAGCATGCCGAAGACAAGGTCTACTCGGCTCTCGGCCGTGTCCGCGCCGAGAAGGCGAAGCGGCCCGAGCTTGTCGTCGGCGTGCTCGGCTGCATGGCCCAGAAGGATCAGGAGCTGGTGCGGAAGCGGGCGCCCTGGGTCGACCTGGTCGTGGGGCCGGGGCAGCTGCACCGCGTGCCGTCGCTGATCGATGGGGTGCTGGCTGGAAGCGGTCCGCAGATTGAGGTCAGCCTCGACCGGGCAGCCGGCAGTCGCGAGAGTGTGGCCCGCAGCTTTGAGAGCTACGATCCCGATCGCGATCCCGAGATGCGGCCCACGCCGTTTCAGGCGTTCATCCGCACGCAGACCGGCTGCGACAAGTTCTGTGCCTTCTGCGTGGTGCCGCGGGTTCGCGGCCCAGAGCAGGCCCGTCCGCCGGCGGCCATTCTCGCTGAGGCGAAGAAGCTCGTCGATGAAGGCTGCCGGGAGATCACGCTGATCGGCCAGACGGTCAACTCCTACCGCTGGACTGAGGGCGGCCGCACCACGCGGCTGGCCGACCTGCTTGTCGGTCTCGACGCGATCGACGGCCTCGACCGGATTCGCTTCGTGACGAACTATCCGCGGGATATGACCGACGAGCTGATTCATGCGGTTCGCGACCTGCCGAAGGTGTGCCACTACCTGCACGTACCGGCTCAGCATGGCTCCGACGACGTGCTCAAGCGGATGAAGCGGGGCTACACGATCGGCGAATACCTTGAGATGCACGGTCGGCTGATGGAGGCGATTCCGCATGCGGCCGTCACCAGCGACTTCATCGTTGGGTTCTGCGGAGAAACCGACGACGAGTTTCAACTGATGCTCGACCTGGTGCAGAAGCTGCAGTTCAAGAACAGCTTCATTTTCAAATACAGCCCACGGCCGGGCACAAAGGCCTTCCAGCGACAGCCCGACGATGTGCCGGAAGACGTGAAGAAGGCTCGGCACCGGCTGCTGCTCGACGCGCAGACCGAGGCGAGCCTGGCGGGCAACCTGCCGCTGGTCGGGAGCCGTCAGCAGGTGCTCGTGGAAGGACTGAGCCGCCGCGATGAGAAACGGGCTGCGGCGGGCGAGGCCGAGGCCGAGACTGCCGACGGAACGGTGCAGCTTTCTGGGCGGACCATGTGTGATCGGATTGTCGTCTTCGATGCCCCGCGGCGGCTGATCGGCAGGATCGTCGATGTCGATATCCTGGCGGCTGGCCCGTGGGCCGTCTCGGGGGCACTGCCGCTGGCGGGTGGCGAGCCATCGCAGCTCGCTGCCGAGCCTGAGGTGCATACAATTTCTCTGCTTCCCGTCAGTCGTGGGAACGGGGCAACGGAGCCCACCGCCGCAGACCAGCCACAGGCAGGACATGCCCACCACGCCTGATGTTCACGGCCTGCTCGACGATCCCGCGGCGGCAGACGCCTGGGGACGGTCGGTTGGTCTGGTGGAATCGGGGTCGGCCTCCACGGCGCTGCTCTCGATGGCGACCGCGGGAGTGCCGCTCGATCTGATCGGCAGCCTGGTTGAGGCCCTCGCATCGCTCCTGCCCACGCTCCCCGCTCCCGATGCCGCGTTGCGTGCCCTCGACCGCTACCTGCATGCGGTGCGGAGCCCGATGGCTGAGGCAGCGCTCTTTCAGCGGGAGCCGGCGTCCCTGGCGATTCTGCTGAAGATCCTGGCGGCGAGCCCGCATCTGGCCTCGATCGTGATCAGCGACCCCGAGGCCTGGGAAGAGGTGCGGCTCGGCGAGGGAAGGCCGGTGAAGCGGTCGTCGGTGATTGCCGAACTCGCCGCGGAGGTGGCCGTGGTCACCGACCTTCATGCCGTGATGGCCATCCTCCGGCGGTTCAAACGACGCGAGACCCTGCGGATTGCCTACGGCGATATCGTGGTGGGGCAGCGGCTGGAGGTGGTGGTCGCACAGATTTCGCACCTGGCCGACGCGATCCTGACGGCGGCCCTCGATGTGGCCTGGCGTCGGATTGCCGTCCAGCGAGGTGTGCCCCGCGACGCCGTAGGCGAACCGGCACAGCTCGCGGCGATGGCGCTGGGAAAACTTGGCGGTGTGGAGCTCAACTACTCCAGCGACATCGACCTGGTGTTTGTGTCGTCTGGTGATGGACGAACCGACGGACCGAGGCCCTCCACCAACGCCGAGTTTTTTGAGCGGGTGGTTCATGAGACCGTGCGGCTGCTCTCGGAGCCCACCGATCTGGGCATCGCCTACCGGGTGGATCTCCGGCTGCGGCCCCACGGAGCGTCGGGGCCGGTGGTGATGCCAATCGAGGCAATGCTGCAGTATTTCGACACGCTCGGCCGCACCTGGGAACGGCAGGCATGGATCAAGGCGAGGGTGGCCGCGGGAAGCCAGACGCTTGGCGAGCGGCTGCTGACCGAGCTTGAGCCCTGGATCTACCGCCGCTGGCTGACGCGGGCCGACATCAGCGGCATCAAAGCACTCAAGCGGCGAATCGAGCAGCGGGCGATTCGCGAAGGCGACAACGAGCGGGATGTGAAGGTGGGCCGGGGAGGCATCCGGGATGTCGAAACCACGATCCAGTTTCTCCAGCTGCTCAG
>CALCGM010000603.1 GCA_937900985.1 uncultured Planctomycetaceae bacterium
GCAGTCCGTCAGCCGGAAGACCGTTGCAGAAGTGCCATTGACCGGGCTATCCTTTAGCTGTCTTCAGGACTCTCTTGCATGCCTGCCAGTGACGTTTCCATCGAGCAAACGTATCGCGATGCGATCGATGCCATGTCGCCGGCCGAGCGGGTTGCCCGCGGGCAGGCGCTCTTCAACTGGGGCCGGGAGTGCGTGGCCAGGCAGATCGCTGCCGAACATCGGGCAGGAGGTGGCGGGCAGTCCCTCGATCCGCAGGTGTTGAAGTTGCTTGTAGGCCGCCGCATGTACGCAGGCGAGCCGCAGATCTGTGCGTGGATCGACCGATTGGTGGCCGATGTTTCCCGTTGAGGCCTTTCGCGCGACGCTCGAAAAGTTTCGGGGCATCGTGGAGGCCTGCGGTCTCCGATATCACCTCACCGGTGGCGTCGTGGGAAACGCTTTCGGTGAGCCGCGGATGACACAGGATATCGACATCGTTGTCGATCCCAACGGCCTTGCATCACGTGTCGACGAACTGCTCGCGTTGCTTTCCGATTCCGACTTCGAGTTCCACGCAGCGAGCATTCGTGCCGCCATTGACCGTGGCTCCATGTTTCAGCTGTTGGATAGGAACGAGGTGCTCAAGCTCGACATCTATCCACGCGAACTGATCCCGGGCGAATTGAGCCGTTCCGTGGCGTTTGAGCTTTTCGAGGGATGGAGCATTCCCATCGTGTCGATCATCGATGCCGCTGCCTCCAAGTTGATCTGGATTGGCAAAGGCAGCCACAAGAGTCGGAGAGAGTTGCGGGCCATCGTCCGCAAACTCAGTTTTGAGCAGCACCGCGAGTTTGAGCTCTTGGCTGCTTCTCTTGGTCTGGAGTCGCTGCTCACGGAGGTTCTCGGCGAACCAGATGAACTTGACTGCTAGCAAAGCAATACTCGCCCCCACTGGTGGCCTAAGTGCCGTCGCTCGGGGGCCGTCCAGAAAGTCGCGTTTGAGGCTTTTGGCCCGCCTCGTTTGAGTTGGTTTTTGAAGACTGTCGGCGGCGATTTTTTTTGAAATCCGCGCGGCAGGTCTTTCCCGAGCGGCAGCGTTCTTGGCGGCTTGCGTTCCCTTCGCGCGACGGCACGGCGGGTCTGGGATTCAAGAGCGGCACGGGCGCGGGATCCACCGCAGGAAACAACGACGGCGGCAGGGGCAGGGTATGATGGGGAAATGATCGACCGGTGGAAAATCTTCGAGGCGGAGCACGGCCGAAAGGTCCGCATCAGCGAAGCCGAGTGGTATCGCAGGCTGTCAGCCGACGAGCGGGCTGCCATCGTCGAGGATCTCTATGCCACGGCGAGGCTCCGCATCGTTCCGCGGCCCGCGGCCACGAGCGTTGCCGCCACCAGCAGGCCCTGGATGCCGTAGGCGATGAAGTGCAGCGACTTGTCGGATTTTACCGGGCTGTACTCGAGCAGGTCGCCCGGCTTGGGATAATGCGTGGCCACGACGAGCACGACGGTGTAGGCGGCCGTGCACACCGCCAGCGGCATGAAAAATCGTCGCAGGGCGGTCGGCGGGGCTATAGGGGGCATGGTGGCGCGTCCGGAGGCGTGGCTGTGGCGTGAGCGTAGCACGGCCGCGCGTGGAGACGGCCGCGTGGAGGACTGTCTGTGGGCCGCTGCCGCGCCGCTGCCGAGAGCGTTTGCCGCACAACGCACGGCCAAACGCAGCTCGCTCACGGCCGAGGCCGAGCCCTGTTTTCTCCGCAAACACTGGGTGCTAGACTTTGGACGTCAACCGACACGGAGGGCAAGCGAATTGGCCAGCGGTCTGACTCGAAATCAGATGCCCAGCAATGGGTTTGGGGTTCGAATCCCCAGCCCTCCGCTCAGTTTTTCCCGGGAAATACGGTGAAAAACGCTTCTTCAGCTCGGTGGACTGCGAACATGCGGCAGGCAGGCTTCATTCGCCGATCACCTTCACAAGCACCCGCTTGGGCCGGCGGCCGTCGAACTCGCCGTAGAAGATCTGCTCCCACGGGCCGAAGTCGAGCCTGCCCTCGGTGATCGCCACCACCACCTCCCGCCCCATCACCTGCCGCTTCATGTGGGCGTCGGCATTGTCTTCGCCCGTGCGATTGTGGGCGTAGCGGGCCGGCGAGGCGTCGAAGGGGGCGAGGCCTTCGAGCCACTGCCTGTAGTCGTCGTGGAGGCCCGGCTCATCGTCGTTGATAAACACGCTCGCGGTGATGTGCATCGCGTTGACGAGGCAAAGCCCCTCGCGAATGCCCGATCGCTCCACGAGCGTCTCCACCTCCGGCGTGATGTTGCGAAAGGCCATGCGGGCCGGCAGCGTGAAGGTTAGGTGCTCGGTGAGAGATTTCATGGGCTGGCCTCGTGAGGTGCGGGAGTGGCTGGCAAGGCGGCGGGCCGCGTCAGCGGAAGACGTGAGCGTACTGGGGATACCGTTCGATGGCCCGTGCGAGAAAACGGAGAAACTCGCGGCCCTTTGCGGTGGCCAGCCGCTGCCAGACGTCGTACTCCCAATCCGCAGGAGCGTTGACCGGATTGCTGTCAGGCCATGGGTATTCGGTGTTGATCTGATCGGGCCCGGCAATCGCCGGTGGCAGTCGCTCGATCTCTTTTGCGATACCCCGAACGCTTTTCAGCAGGCGCTCAAGGTGTTGAAAACAACTCACACTGAAGACCTCGGCCAGCTCCTGCTGATCCGGTGCCCGGACGGAACTGAGCCGTCGCAGCATTTTCGTCAGGCCTAGGTGCGAGAACTTGTTCGGCCGCGACGTGCCAACACGGAATGAGGCCTTCGCTATTTTTTCTGACGACATCTGCAGTGCTTGGAGCGGGTGGCACTGATGTCGCCAGCGGGCGGGGCCACGAAGATGCTCAAACAACGCCCAGTCTGCGGCCGCCTGCTTCCACCAGAGACGCTGCGGCTCATTCACGGCATGCGCCTTCGCGACCGACGTGTGAAACGAATCGCTGAATCGAGTGACCATGTTGCTGGGAGCGGCAGCGTAGCCTGCTGGATCCGCTGATACTGCTCAGGAGTGATGTCGATCACCCAGAGGACGTGTTCGTTTCCAACGCCCATGTCGACGCCAAAGCTTATCGGCTCGAGCCTGTCGTTGGCATCGAGCATGTCCTTATTGATCTCCAGGAATCTGACTTCCCGCTCCCTCGCATTCGTGGGCAGATAGATCACCTCGGTAATGCCGTCATCGACTTTCAGATGCTGCTGGGCGTACCACTGCGCGATCTCCTCGCGGTCAAACGCTACTGTTGCCATGTCTCTTTTTCCTGCGGGCTCCGCGTGCGAACTGTTTGGTCAGTTGTGGTTGATTCTTCATTTAGCCATGCAGTAGCATAAAGCATTAGTGTACGGGCGAACAGTTTCTTGTCAAGGGGGCGCCGATGTGGAAGGACGGTCATGGCAGCAGAGGTCATGGCAGCAGAACTGTGCGGGAGCGGCTGGCAAGGCGGCGGGCCGCTGGCTCGGTCGTTTGATGGTGCCAGGCCTGCCGCGGCCTCTGTATAACCGGCGGGTTCGGTCGAAGCCTGCATCTGCCCTCGAGGAGATCTCCAATGCGGTTGTGTGTGTTTCACGTCGCGTGCGTGGTTGCAGGTGCAGCGGCCTGGCTCTCGGTGGCTGCCGGCTCTTCGGCCGCGGCGGAGCCTGCCCGGCAGACGGAGGCAGCGAGGGATGCGGCAGCGACGGCCAGTTCGGCGGCTGGCCTGGCCGATGCCCTGCGGCCGCTGTGGGGCGTGATCGGCGGGGCGGAGACGACGTTCTCGCTCGTGGGCCACGCCCGCTTCGGCGATGAGGCAGGCGACGGGCAGCGGGTGTCGATCCGGCTGGAGCGATTTGGCAAAGACGACTTCGACCTCGACCTTGCGCACCCCGACTATGCCGCGTCGATTCGACGCCGGGCGGCCGCCACCGCGCTGGCCCTGCCACAGCACCGTGTTGTGCACCTCGGCGAGGGCGACGTCGATGCAAACGACCACCTGCAGCCAGCGGTCATCTTCCGCCGGCTGATCTCCCCCGACAGCGTGCCTGCGTTTGCCGTGCCGATGCTCCTGCAGCCAACGCCCGATCTGG
>CALCGM010000604.1 GCA_937900985.1 uncultured Planctomycetaceae bacterium
CACAAGCGAAGCCCGGAGGGCGAGAGCGTAGTGAGGTCCGAGCGAACCGAGGCCAAGGATGGCCGAGGTGAGCGTCCGGAGGGGCAGCCCTGGGCTCACCCCGAGCGGGCCTCGTCGTCTGCTTAGTGCAGCACGGCTCGGGCTGCGGAAGCCGACGCCGCTCGCACCTGACCGAGCTCAAACGTGTCGATGCCGCAGTCGGCGATCTGGCTGCGGATGCTGGCGGCGAAGTGCTGCGAGACGATGAGCACCATGCCGATGCCCATGTTGAAGACGCGGTCCATCTCCGCCTGTTCGATGCTGCCGAGCCGCTGAAGCCAGCGAAACACGCCCGGCACCTCCCAGCCGCTGCGGCTGAGTTCGACCTGAAGATGGTCTGGCACAATGCGGCCGAGATTTTCCTCGATGCCGCCGCCGGTGATGTGGGCGATTCCGTGGACGACCTGCTTCACCCGGTAGTGGCCGAGCACGCGGCGGACCGGACGGGTGTAGAGGCGGGTGGGGGTGAGCAGGATGTCGGCCACGCGACGGTTGTCGAGGTCGGCGACCGTGTCGTCGCAGCCGAGCCCTGCCATCTCAAAGACGACTTTCCGCACGAGGCTGTAGCCGTTGGAGTGGAGTCCGCTCGACGCAAGACCGATCGCCACGTCGCCGGGCTCCATGTGGCTGCCGTCGATCAGCCGCTTCCGTTCCACGACGCCGACGCAGAAGCCGGCGAGGTCGTAGTCGCCCTCTTGATACATGTCGGGCAGGATGGCTGTCTCGCCGCCGACGAGCGCACAGTCGCTCTCGACGCAGCCGTCGGCAATGCCCCGCACGATGCTCTCAAGCAGCGGCGGATCGTCGCGACCCATGGCGACGTAGTCGAGAAAGAAGAGTGGCTCGGCACCGGTGCAGAGGGCGTCATTGACGCTCATGGCAACCAGGTCGATCCCCACGGTGTGGTGGATGCCGGCAAGCGTGGCGACCTTCAGCTTCGTCCCCACGCCGTCCGTGCAGGAAACCAGCAGCGGATCCTGGTAGCCGCGGCGGAAGAGCCCCGGGAAGTCGAGGTCGAAGAGGGCGGCAAAGCTGCCTTCGCGGCCAGCCACCCGCGGGCAGTGGGTCCGCCGCAGGTGCACGGGAATCCGAGCCATCGCATCGCGATAGCGTTCGAGATCGACTCCGGCGCTGGAATACGTGGCTCCGCTCACCCCGGTATCTTCGCCGCCGGCGGGCGGCCCGCAAGGGAGGCCGCTGGAGATCGCTTCTGGCGGGGCTCGTCGGCTTCGCGGCGAAGGTATCATGCAGCATGATGAACCCGATCACACCTATTCCGGCCGAGCAGCGGCAGCATGCTGGCGGCTCGCTGCCGCCACTGCAGTTCTCCTACCCCCTGCCCTACGGCGCGGTGCTTCACGACGGCCCGGCAGCCACCAACGGCAGCCGCTCGTCGCATCCGGCGCAGGGGGTGCAGTTCGTGGTCTACAGCCGTTCGGCCACTGCGATGCGGGTGCTGCTCTACGACGCGGTCGATGATCCGGAGCCGTCGGAGGTGATCGCCTTCGATCCGACGAAAGACCGCTGGGGCGATATCTGGAGCATCTTCGTGCCCGGCCTTCGCCCTGGGCAGCTCTACCATTTTCAGGCCGACGGGCCCTTCGATCCCGAAAACGGCCATCGCTTCGACGGCACCGCGCGGCTCATCGATCCGTATGCGCGGGCGCTTGCCGGCCACTTCCTGCCGAGCACCGACGGCATCGTGCGGCCACCGAAGTGTGTCGTGGTTGACGACACCTTCGACTGGCAGGGAGACCGGCACCTGCGGCGGGGCCTGGCCGACACGGTGATCTACGAGATGCATGTCCGTGGCTTTACTCGCAGCCCGAGCTCGGGCGTCGCGCATCCAGGCACCTACCTTGGGGTGATTGAGAAGATTCCCTATCTCAAGTCGCTCGGCGTGACGGCAGTGGAACTGATGCCCGTGCATGAGTTTCCCACCGAAGCGGCCGATGGCTCGCGAACGCGGCCGGCCAACTACTGGGGCTACGACCCGATGGCCTTCTTCGCTCCCCATCGGGGCTACGCGGCGGGCAGCGAGCCGGGCTGTCAGGTTCGCGAGTTTAAAGAGATGGTGCGGGCCCTGCACGCGGCCGGGATTGAGGTGATTCTTGATGTCGTGTTCAACCACACCGCCGAAGGCAACGAGCTCGGGCCGACGTTCTCTTTCAAGGGGCTGGAGAACCGCGTCTACTACATGCTCGGCGACGGCGGTGGCTACTACCGCAACTACTCCGGCTGCGGCAACACGATCAACGGCAACCATCCGATCGTCCGCGAGCTGATTTTTATCTGCCTGCGGCACTGGGTTCACAACTACCACATCGATGGCTTCCGCTTCGATCTCGCCAGCATTCTCTCCCGCGACCGCAACGGCGACATCCTGCCCAACCCGCCGATCGTGGAAGTGATCACCGAAGACCCGATGCTGGCCGACACGAAGATCATTGCCGAGGCCTGGGATGCCGCCGGGGCCTATCAGGTGGGATCGTTTGCCAGTCTGCGGTGGGCCGAGTGGAACGGCCATTATCGAGACGATGTCCGCCGCTACTGGCGGGGCGACTACGCCCAGACTGGGCATCTCGCCACCAGGCTTGCCGGGTCGAGCGATCTCTACGGCGACGAAGACCGCCAGCCGTATCACAGCATCAACTTTGTGACCAGCCACGACGGCTTCACCCTCAACGACCTGGTGACCTATCGGGAGAAGCACAACGAGGCCAACGGCGAGGGCAACCGCGACGGCGACAACAACAACTTCTCGGACAACTACGGGGTTGAAGGCCCCAGCCGGAAACGCGAGCTTGTCGCGTTTCGCGGCAGGCAGGTGCGGAACTTTCTGGCCACGCTGCTGCTGAGCCAAGGCGTGCCGATGCTTGTGTCGGGCGACGAGTGCCGCCGCACGCAGCGGGGCAACAACAACGCCTACTGCCAAGACAACTCGATCAGCTGGTTCGACTGGAGTCTCGTCGAGAAGGAGCAGGATCTCGTGCGGTTTGTGCGGGAGCTGATCCGCCTCCGCCGCGACAACCCCACGCTGCGGCGGCGGACGTTCCTCAAAGGTGGAACGTCGGGAGAGGGCCACCTGCCGGACGTCGAGTGGTTTTCCGCCGAGGGGGCCCATGTCGACTGGTATGCCGCCGACTCAAGCCTGGCCTGCTTCTTTGCCGCTCCAACGCCGGAGACGCTTGAGACGGAGGGCGACGCCGACGCTGGGGATGGCGGGGGAACCGCCAGGCATGTGCTGATCTTCTGCCATGCGGGCACGCTGCCGCGAACCTTCCAGTTTCCGCAGAAGCCGGCGGTGGCCCAGCTGCCCTGGCGGCTGGTGGTCCACACCGGGCACAAGCCGCCGGCTGATGTGACTCCTTTCGAAGAGGCCGCGGCTGTTGACGTGTCGCAGCCGGTCGAACTGCCGCCGCGAGGGCTGGTCTGCCTGGTGGCGGATGCTGCCGTGGCTAGGGCCGTTCAGCGGGTCTCGGACGAGCAGCAGCCGAAGTAGCCGCGTTGCTCGATGAGCTCCGCCACGGCCGGCTCAACAAACTCTTTCCAGGAGAGGTCGCCTGAGGCGATGCGGGTTCGCACCTGCTCGCTGGAGTAGGTCCGCAGCGTTGATTCTTCGCAGGGGATGCCCCGCAGCAGCCGATTTTCCAGCAGATGCTGGAGGAGGTGCGTGAGGTGCTTGGCAACAGAAAGCGACTCCGCAGTGATCACGCGGCCGTCGAGGGCGTCGCGGGTTGGCTGCACATAGAGCCGCACGGAGTTGGTGAAGAGCCGTCCGAAGGCCTCCAGGATGCCGCCGGGGAGCTGCCGGTAGTGGCCTTCTCCGAAGAGCTCGCGCAGCAGGGGCACGCCGAGCACGATGCCGGTGCGGGCCACATGTCGCTCAGCAAAATACTCCGCCAGCCTGTGGAAGGGACCAAGCTCCGAGACAAGC
>CALCGM010000605.1 GCA_937900985.1 uncultured Planctomycetaceae bacterium
CGGGCCTGCTCTGGCAGCTGCCGGCCTACGAAGGCTACGAACCGGTCAACCTGGCAGACCCGTCTGTGATGATTGGACCGCCACAGCCGGGCCAACAGCCACCGCCGCCTCCGGCCTCCTACTGACCGAGCGACTGAGAAACAGGCCACGACACGACTCACGGCAGCACCGAGGCCAGGCAGCACCGAGGGCCGTCGGTGTTGGGCATGAGCAGCCGTGCTGCAGGCCGCTCGGCTCAGCCAGCCTGACGACGGAGTTTGGCGCGGGCCCTGGCCAGCACCGGCCCCACCGACCCGAGCGGGATGCCGAGCAGGCGGCTGATCTCGCCGTAGCTCCGCTCTTCGATGTGAAACAGCCTGACGATCTTGGCCTCATCGGCATCGAGGCTCTCCAAGAGCGCCGCCACCTGGTCGCGATGCTCCACCCGCTTGCCAGCAGCCGAGCTCTCTGCCGCTGCTGGCTCATCCGCCCCGGGCATCGACACCGAGGGCGACGCCCCGTCCTCGCGAGCCAGCCGCGGCCGCTTGTGCAGCTGCCTGCTTGCCACGCGACGGGCAATCACCGTCAGGTAGGCCGCCAGGCTGGAGCGGCCCGCAAATCCCCGCAGCACGGCGGCCTCATTGCGGAGCACCTCGAAAAAGACATCCGCCACGAGGTCTTCACGGTCGGCCGCAGAGAGCGTCACCCGACGGCCGCCTGCCGTTTTCGCAACGACGTGGGCCACCAGACCGGAAAACTGCGCCACCAGGGCCTCCCAGCCGCGGTCGCGATCGCCGCTCGCGAGGCAGGCCTCCACCAGCTGCCGATCGGCGACAGCCCGCTGCTCAACCGCAGTCTTCTGGGGTGGGAGGCTCACAAGGTCACCGTGATCCTTAGGCAGACAGACGTTCCAGGCTGCCCCTGGCCACCGCAGGATGGAGTTCCGGGCAGGCCTCAGCCGATACCGAAAGTCTACGAGAGCGGATCTTCGTCCTCCAACGTCAGTTGGGGGCCGAAAGCGGTTCTTGACGACCCGCCACCTGGCAGCCTTTTCCTCCCAGAAGGGCTGAATCAGCTTTGGCGAACTCGTTGACACCACCGAGCCGCCTTCCTACGATCCTGCTGAGTTTCTGCGATCTTCCGAAGGAGAGACCAAGACATGACGCACGTCGTCGCCGAACCCTGCTTCGCATGCAAGTACACGGACTGTGTGGTGGTGTGCCCCGTGGAGTGCTTCTACGAGGGCGAGCAGATGGTCTACATTCACCCCGATGAGTGCATCGACTGCGAGGCCTGCGTGCCTGAGTGCCCGGTTGAAGCCATCTTCCACGAGGACAACCTTCCCGAAGAGTGGAAGGATTTCACTGCCCTCAACGCCGAGATGTCTCCCGAGTGCGCGGTGATCACCGAGAAGAAAGACCCGCTGTGCTAGGCGAGTCGCGGCTCCACCTTCCTTGGCAGAGCCGAGCGATCGCCTGACACCCGCGAGCCTGCCTACTTGAGGTCGACGAGCCAGTAGGCGCGGTCAACGAAGTTTTTCCAGCTTTCATACTTGGGGTTGCCAAGTTTGACGGTCAGGAGAGGGCTTCGCTTGGGCCGTGCAGGGTGGCGGATCAGCTGCATGCGGGCTTCGTGGGGTGTGCGTCCACCTTTGCGGACGTTGCACTTTACGCACGCGCAGACAATGTTTTCCCACGTGGTGGTGCCACCGCGGCTGCGGGGCACCACGTGATCGAGCGAGAGCTCGCTCATCGGGAAGTGCTCACCGCAGTATTGGCATCGGTTGGCATCCCGCGCGAAGACATTGCGTCGATTGAACCGCAGGCCGCTGCGAGGCATGCGGTCGCACTCAGTGAGCCGGATCACGCGTGGTGCCTGCAGGTCGTAGCCCACCGCCCGCACCCAGTCGTCGTGCTCTGCCGACTGCCCGCTCTCCTCTTCACCACGGAAGTCGGCACGCAGCTGGGAGAGTTCCCGCCAGCTCTCGAGTGAGTAGGCGGCAAACTGGCCCGCCTCGGCGTGCACAACCTCGGCAAGCTGCCGAAAGAGAAGCCTGATCGCCCGGCGAACGTTGACCACGTGCACCGCCACGAACGAACGGTTGAGCACGAGCACACTCAGGCTCAAGGCGGAAGGCGTTGGCGAAAGACTCGGGGTCGGTCCGAGCGTGATGGCACTCACTGACATCTCGCGGCCCTGCGGTTGGAGTCATGAACGTCTGCGTCGCAATGCTGAGTCTACGAGAGTGTCGCTCGGCCTGCCAAACGTCAGCACTCCGTGAGCCGCCTGCTCATTGCACGTTCCTGAGCTCGGCGTCACAATCGAGACATGCGGTGGCAGTTCCCGCGACGCCCGGAATCGTCGTGGGTTGGCTCACCGCCTTTTTTCTTTGCGGAGTTTTTCATGCTTCACTACTCCTGCGACATGTGTAAGCGGCCCATCGACATCTGCTGCGAGCCTCGGCACGTCGTCAAGATTGACGTCTTTCAGGCGATCGACGACAGCAGCGACGGATGCGGCGGCAGCGACGATGAGTTCGATCATCTCGACGATGTGCAGGACCTGCTTCAACGGATCGACGAGCAAGAACTCGAAATGCTGGAGGAAGAAGCGGCGCGGACGCTGCGGTTTGACCTCTGCGACGAGTGCCGCCGGAACTTCCTCAAGAATCCGCTCGGTGGGAAGCCGTCTAAGAGCTTCAACTTCAGCAACAACTGAAGCCCAGCCGATCGTTCGCCGTGCCGTTTCGCCACGCCTGCCCCACCCGTTGTGGCGGCTGCGTGTGACGCCGTGTTGCCGCTCAAAAAACGCCCGCTCCCGCAGGAATGCCGGGGGTTTGTTGCGTTGAGCGACAGAGATGGCATGCTCTGGGCGACTGCCTTGAGTCTCCGCATCGCCCTTGCTTGAAAGGAATTCCCTCCATGGCCGACCGTCCGCTCGCTCTCGCCACGATTCCTGGAGACGGAACCGGCCCTGAAGTCACTCGCGAGGCCGTCAAGGTGCTCGAGGCGATCTCCAAGCTTGAGGGCTTCACCTACGAAATCGAGGAACTTGACTGGGGCGGCGACCGCTATCTCCGCACCGGTGAGCTGATCCCCGAGGGCGGGCTCGACCTCCTGCGGACCAAACAGGCGGTGTTCCTCGGTGCGATCGGCCATCCCGACGTGCCCCCGGGCGTGCTGGAGAAGGGGCTTCTGCTGCAGCTGCGGTTTCAGCTCGATCAGTACATCAACCTGCGGCCGGTCAAGCTTCTTCCCGGCGTGGAAACCCCGCTCGCCGGCCGGGGGCCCGACGACATCGACTTCGTCGTGGTGCGGGAAAACACCGAAGATCTCTACTGTGGTGTCGGCGGCTATCTCAAGAAGGGCACGGCCGACGAGGTGGCGGTGCAGCAGGCGATCTACACCCGCAAGGGCTGCGAGCGGTGCATCCGCTGGGCCTTTGAATACACCCGCAAACGCAACAGCCCCAAGAAGACCCTCACGCTCGTCGCCAAGACCAACGTGCTCACCTTTGGTCATGACCTCTGGTGGCGAACCTTCCAGGAAGTTGCCCGCGACTATCCCGACGTGAAGACCGACTACAACCATGTCGATGCCTGCTGCATGTGGATGGTCAAGAACCCCGACTTCTACGACGTGATCGTGACCACCAACATGTTTGGCGACATCATCACCGACCTCGCCGGCATCCTGCAGGGGGGCATGGGTGTGGCTGCTGGCGGCAACCTCAACCCCGACGCCGGTGGCGTGAGCATGTTTGAGCCGATGGGAGGCAGCGCGCCGAAATACACCGGCACCGACCAGATCAACCCGATCGCCGCGATCAACGCGATGGCGATGCTGCTTGAGCACTCCGGCCAGCCCGCCGCCGCGGCTCGCATCGAGAAGGCCGTGGCCCACGTCACCGGCACCAAGATGAAGAGCCAGGCAGCCGGCCGCATGGGCTACGGCACGGCCGCCGTCGGCGACCTGGTCGTCGAAGCGTTGGCCCAGCACTAGCTGGAGAGGCGAGGTGATCCGCCGCAAGCGGGACGGGTCTTCGGGCCGCAGAGCGGCCTCGGCTGTGCCGAGGTGCCTTCGGCACCCGAGGACCCGTCCCGTTTCATCCGCTCAGCACTAGCCGGGGAGGCGAGGCCGGTCAGAGCTTCATGCGGACGCCTTCGCGTTGGCTGACGGCGGCGGCGGAGACGACCTGCATGGCAAACAGGGTGTCATCGAGACCGCTGACGTGGCGGACGAGGCTGGTCACCATGCGGTGGAACTGGGCAAGCATCATCTCACCGACGGGCCGGTCGCTTTCCAGCGACTCCATGTGGCGGCCCGCGGTGTCAAACCAGACCAGCGACGACGGCAGGTCAACAAACGCGATGCCATGCTCGCAGGCGACCTGGAGCGCGGCAGGGGGCCGGAAGGCAACGGCCTCTTCCCACTGCTGCGGGATGTAGTAGCCGCAGCTGATCTGTGCGAGGCAGCCGGTGCCCGCACGGCCGCTCGCCGAGTAGTCGAGGCTCATCATC
>CALCGM010000606.1 GCA_937900985.1 uncultured Planctomycetaceae bacterium
GCCGTAGTCGGGGAAGGCTGCCGACACGAGCCGCCGGATTTCCGTCTGGCTGGCGAGATCGGCTTCGGTGACCAGATCCTTGGGGCCCTTGGAAGAGACCGCGAAACGGCCCCGCCACGACTGCAGCACTGCCGCGCCGGCACGGGCTGCTTCTTCACAGGTTTTCAGGTGCTCTTCCGTTGGCTCAATCGACGTCACACAAACTCCTTCGGTCACAGACACCGCTTTGCTCACCATTGCGTCGCAGCCGGTCATCGTACATCAATCGCCCCCGAAGCCGTTGCCGCAGCCGCGCTCGCGGGAGGGGCGGCATCGTTTATGTTGGTGCCGCAGCGGCTGCGTGTCTGTTTTCGATGAGATCGCCCCGAGGATGCCCACGATGCCAGAATCTTCCGATCCGCCAGCGACCTGCGAGCCACCGCGGTGGCGACTCTCCGGCCTGCAGGCCACCGACGAGACGGCGAAGGCACGGATCGATCTTGCTGAGCCCCGCTTGGGGCTGACGGTGACGGATGGCGACGCGGCGACGCGGCTGTTGGGGATTGAGCTGCCGGAGGGGTGCCAGCCAACGGAGGCCTGGTCGCGGGGGGGCGATCTGACGGCGATCTACGAGCCGGGGGATGACCGCCGGCTGCGGGTGACGGCGATGTGGCGAGCTGCTGGCGAGGATGAGCGGTTTCCAGGCGTTCGCCGCTGGCAGCTGGTGCTGTCGGCGCAGACATCCCTGCTTTCCAGCCTGGCGGAACTGTCGGTGCTCTCGCAGTGGGCTGGCGACGTGGCCGAGGGAGGTTGGCGGGAAGGGCAGGTGTCGTGGCTGGCTGGCTCCCGCGAGGTTGCCTGCCTGCGGGTGTGTGGGGCAGCGGCGGGGGGCTCCGCATCCTGCCTGGTGATCGCGATTCATCCCGACGATGCGGGCGTGCTTGAGCATGCTGCCGGAGAGGGTGGCACAGCCCTGATTCGGTGTCGCCTCTTTCCGCGGGATCTTGAGAAAGGTGTGCTGCTTCGCAGCCGGGTGCTCGTTGCGGTGGGGCCACGTGAATCGCTGGAGGGGGCCGAGGGCTGGCCTGCTGCGGTGCTGCGGCAGTTTGCCGGGTCGGAGCCGATCCTGAGCACCTGAGTGCCCCACTCCCGCGGCCCCGACGAGGCCGCACACCCTGCCCACCTTGCCGATTTTCACCTTGGTGGGTTTGTGGGCCTGCGGCTACGCTTTCGCGTCGGCGGTGGGATTCCCGCCATCCTCCACACGCCACCGCGAGGAGACGTCCACCCGTGGCAGAAGCTGAAATTGTGTTCGCGTTTGATGCCCGTATCGACTGTCCGCCCGGCGTTGTCGATCTGCCGAGCGACCGTCGGCAGCGGTTTGCCACCGCGGCGATGGCTGCCCTCGAAAACGTGTTCACCGTGGCCGTGGATCGAGAGGCCACCGCGGTGGTTCTTTTCGGTGAGCTGCTCAACCCGGCCCGAACGAGCCCCGCCCAGGCCGCGGACGTGGCGGGATGGATCGAATCGTATTGCCGGGAAGGTGGCGTTGTCGTGGCGGCCGCCGCCGACAGCACCGCGGCTGACGAGCTGGCCACCGCCCTCGGTGAGCCGCCGGGCCTCCGCCTGCTCCTGCCGGGGGAGAGCCTGCCGCTTGGCCAAGGCCCGCTGACCATCGAGCTTGCCTGCGACGATCCGCGAGACATCCAGGTCACAACCCATCGCCTCGTCGCCAGCCACGAGCCGCACGATGCCGCGGAGGCGAGCGAACCCGCATCCCATGTGGTGGCGCGGGCGATCGTTCACGGACAGCGAGACCTGCCTCGTTCACCTGCTGCCGATGCCACGGCAAACCTCCGGCAGTGGACGCTGCCATCGATCCAGCCCCGCAGCCTCCTTGAGCATGGCCCGGGGGCGGCTGGCACGCTGCGACTCTCATCGGAAGGCAGGTTTCACGACTGGTCGACCTTTCCCACCGCCGTCGTCAGCTGGCAGGTCGTCCGCACGGTCTGTTCGGCGAGCGAACAGGAGGAAGAGCTCTCAGCGACGGCGGCGGCCGAGATGGAGCAGGTGCTCGCCGGCTGCACGACGCCACTCTCAATCGTGCGACTGCTGGTCGACTGCGAGGGAGATGCCGACCGCCGCGGTCGCGTCTCGCGGTTTGCCCCGTCGGTGCTTGGTGAGATGCGGCAGATGCTGGAATCCCTGCCGGATGCCCCAGGCGGAGTGCTCGCCTGGTGCGAACGCGTGGAGGCCGACCCTGCGGAATCCCTCGAACCCTTGGCAGCCGCGGATGACCTCGGCGGCAGCCGGAAGTTTCCCGCGATGCTGGCGAGCGAAGCCGCCGGCTGGACGTTGGCGACGGCGGGTGACGAGCGGGTCGACCCGGCAGCCGTGGTTCGCGAAGCAGCCTGGATGACCCTGGAACTCCTTGAAGACGACTGAGCCGCCGCTGCCGCCCCGTGCGACAGCTGCAGCCGCGGAAGGTGACACGATGGATATCGAACGCTTGGAAATCGGCAGGTTTGGCTGCCTTCACAATGTGCGTGTCGACGGCCTTGGTCCGGGCGTGCATGTGTTTCACGGCACGAACGAAACCGGCAAGACCACCCTGCTGGAGTTTG
>CALCGM010000607.1 GCA_937900985.1 uncultured Planctomycetaceae bacterium
CGATGGCTGAGCACTTCATGTACAACGGCGAGCATGCCCTGATCGTCTACGACGACCTCTCCAAGCAGGCCACCGCCTACCGCGAGCTCTCGTTGCTGATGCGTCGTCCACCAGGACGTGAGGCCTTCCCTGGCGACGTGTTCTACGCCCACAGCCGGCTGCTGGAGCGGTCTGCAAAGCTCTCCGACGCCCACGGCGGCGGCTCGCTGACGAGCCTCCCGATCATCGAGACGCTCGAGGGTGAGGTGTCGGCCTACATCCCCACCAACGTGATCTCGATCACCGACGGCCAGATCTATCTGCAGCCCGACCTGTTTTTTGCGGGCCAGCGGCCTGCGATGAACGTCGGCATCTCGGTGTCGCGGGTCGGTGGCGCTGCCCAGACGAAGGCCATGAAGAAGGTGGCCGGCGGTCTGCGGCTCGACCTCGCCTCGTTCCGCGAGCTTGAAGCCTTCGCCCAGCTCGGCACCGACCTCGATGCCGCCACGCAGTCGCGGCTCGACCGCGGCTACCGCATGGTGGAGCTGCTCAAGCAGGGCCAGTATTCCCCGATGGATGTGGTCGATCAGGTGATGAGCATCTACGCCGGCACGCGTGGCCATCTCGACAGCGTGCCCCGCGAGGAGGTCGCCGACTGGGAACAGGGCTTCTTGACCTTCGTCCGCGATCAGGTGCCCGAGCTGCGGAATCGCTTGATCGAAACTGGAGCGCTCGACGACGAGACCGAGCGGCAGCTCGAGGCCGCGATCGCCGAGTATCACCGTCAGCGTGAAGCGGGTGCGGCCGGAAGCCGTGAAGCTGCGGCAGTGGTTGGCTAAGGGCTTCAAGAGGCCGAGAGGAGAAGCCAAATGGCAAAGGCACGAGCACTCGATCGACGACGCAAATCTGTGCGGAACATCCGCAAGATCACCCGCACGATGGAGTTGATCGCCACAGCGCGATTCAAGAAGGCGATGGATCGATCCGTCGCTGCCCGTGACTACACGAAGCAGCTGGCGAAGATCCTGGAAAACATCGCCTCCGTTGGAGCTGATGTGGCCCACCCGCTGCTCGAGATCCGGCCGACGACGCGGACGGCCGTGCTGGTGCTCACGGGCAACCGCGGCCTCTGCGGCGGCTACAACGGCAACATCGTGCGGCAGTCGCTCGCCCTGCTTGGCCAGTGGAAGAGCGAGCAGGTCGCAACGCACGTGGCTGTCTCGGGAAAGCGGGGCATTTCAGCCCTGCGGTTCCGTGACATCGCCATCGACGAGACCTACACCACGTTTGAAGACAAGCCTGAGTTTTCGGCAGTCGCGCCGATCGGCCAGGCCTACCTGCAGGCCTATGCGTCGGGAAAAATCGATCGGCTCGACGTGGC
This sequence comes from uncultured Planctomycetaceae bacterium, assembly GCA_937900985.1. Lineage (GTDB taxonomy): Bacteria > Planctomycetota > Planctomycetia > Pirellulales > UBA1268 > M30B53. The sequence continues at coordinate 1,361 of CALCGM010000607.1, forward strand.
CTACACCCGATTCGAGAGCATCGCCAAGCAGGAGGCCGTGACCGAGACGCTGCTTCCGCTCGCGCCTCCCGAGGCAGCCGGCGACACGGCCGCCAAGTTCGCGTCGGACGAATACGACTTCTACCCCTCGGCGGCGAGCATCCTTGAGGAGATTCTGCCGGCGAGCTTCATGGCGAGGCTGTTCAAGTGCTTCCTCGATGCAGCCGTCAGTGAGCAGGTGGCGCGAATGGTGGCCATGAAGGCTGCCACCGAGAACGCCGGTGGCCTGATCAAGAGCCTTTCGCGGCAGTACAACCGGGCCCGTCAGTCGCAGATCACCGGTGAGATCATGGAGATTCTCGGCGGCGTGGAGGCCCTGAAGAAGTAGCGGCCACACCGCCCAAGCCCACAACCAGCCCCCCAGGCAGCCCGCGGCCACGTCGGCCAGACGCTGCCAGCATCACACACCAGCAACGGATACCCAGCAGGAGAGCGAGAGAATCATGGCAACCGCAACCAGCACCGGCCGGATCACGCAGGTCATCGGCTCGACCTTTGATGTCGAGTTTCCGGAGAATGCGCTTCCCTTGATCTACAACGCCGTGAAGATCGACTCCCACAACAAGGATGTCGAACTGCACCTGACCGGTGAAGTGCAGCAGCACCTCGGCGGCGGCAAGGTTCGCTGCGTGGCGCTCGGCAGCACCGACGGGCTCGTGCGGGGCCAGGAAGTTGTCGACACCGGCGGGCCGGTGTCGGTTCCCGTGGGCAAGGAAACACTCGGCCGCGTGTTTAACCTGCTCGGGGATCCGATCGACGAGCGGGGGCCTGTGGAGACGCAGGAGCGGTGGCCCATCCATCGTGATCCGCCGCCAGTCGCCGAACTCTCCACCAACACCGAGCTGTTTGAAACCGGCATCAAGGTGGTCGACCTGCTCACGCCGTTCGTGCGAGGCGGTAAGGCTGGCCTCTTCGGCGGTGCCGGCCTCGGCAAGACGGTGATTCTGACCGAGCTGATTGCCCGTATCGCCTCTGCCCACGGTGGCTACTCCGTGTTTGCGGGCGTCGGCGAGCGGACGCGTGAAGGAACCGACCTCTGGCTGGAAATGCAGGAAGCCAAGATCGGCGACACCGGCCGCAGCGTCATCGAGCAGACCTGCATGGTGTTTGGCCAGATGAATGAGCCGCCGGGAGCTCGTCTGCGAGTCGCCTTGTCGGCTCTCACGATGGCGGAGTATTTCCGCGACACGACGGGCGCCGACACG
>CALCGM010000608.1 GCA_937900985.1 uncultured Planctomycetaceae bacterium
CTGAAGATGCGAAGTCTCTCCCGATGCCCCCGGCCCCTCGCAGGCTGTGGAACACATCTGCAGCCGCCCGCCATGAGGCGAACTGTGGTGCTCTCAGCCCTCGTCGCCACCGCGGCCTCAGTCGCCTTTACCCTGGCCCCGACGCCGGTGGTGGCCGCTCCGAGTGAGCCCGTGCGGCAGGGGCCAACGCCGCTCAAGCCCGGCGAACACGGCGTCGGCCGCCTCGTGCCCGCAGCCCGCTTCTGCGACCTCGCCGGAATCGACCGCAGCGTCGGCGACGAGCCGGGCTTCACCGTGTTTGCCGCCACGGGCACCTCCTGCCCCTTGAGCGTGCGGTATCTGCCCACGCTCGCCGGAATTGCCGAGGCCGCTCCGGAGACCTTCTCCTTTGTGCTGATCAACCCGACGGCCAGCGACGACCCTGAGGCGATGCGGCGGGATGCTGAGAAGATCGGGGAGCACGGCGTGTATGTGCACGACGCTGACGGCTCGCTCAGTGAGGCCCTCGGCCTGGCTACCACGACCGACGTGGTGATCATCGATGCCGCCCGCACGGTCTGCTACCACGGTGCGGTCGATGATCAGTATGGCTTCGGCTACGCCCTCGACGCCCCCAGGCAGACCTACCTTGAGGACGCGATCGCCGCCCTGGCCGATGGCCGCGAGCCGGCCGTGGCCGCGACCGACGCACCCGGTTGTGAACTGGAAACAGCGGCAGCGACCACTGCCGCAGAGAGCCTCACCTACCACGGCGAGATCGCCCGCCTGGTGCAGCGGCACTGTGTCGAGTGCCACCGTGACGGCGGCGTGGGGCCGTTTGCCCTCGACAGTTATGACGACCTCACTGCCCATGCAGGCATGGTCCGCGAGGTGATCCGCCGCGGCACGATGCCCCCCTGGTTTGCAGCAGATGCTGACACCGAAACCGACGCAGCCGAGGGCCAGCCGGCCCCGCTGACCTGGGCCAACGAACGCTCCCTCGCGTCGACAGAGAAGGAGATGCTCCTGGCCTGGCTCGATGGCGGCAAGCCTGCGGGCGATCCCGCCGAGGCTCCGCAGCCCAGGACGTATCCCGACGGCTGGCTGATCGGCCAGCCCGATCAGATCTGGGAGTTTGCCCAGCCCGAACCAGTGAAGGCCACAGGCGTGATGCCCTACCAGAACGTGATCGTGGAGACGGGCCTCACCGAAGACCGCTGGGTGCGAGCTATTGAAATCCGGCCGGGTAGCCCTGATGTGGTGCACCATGTGCTCGTGCATGTGCTACCGCCGAGCAGCAACGAGGTGGCCCGCGACGAGCGGGAGGGCTACTGGGCGGTCTACGTGCCGGGGCAGAGCGTGCACACCTATCCCGACGGCTTCGCCCGCAAGCTTCCCGCCGGGGCCCGGCTCAACTTTCAGATGCACTACACCCCCAATGGCACCGCCACCACCGACAGCACGCGGATCGGCGTGGTGTTGTGCGACGAGCCGGACCATGAGGTGCGGACCGCCGGCATCATCAACACTCGGCTGTCGATTCCACCGGGCGCCGGCAACCACCGGGAAGAGGCGTCGCTCACGCTGCCCACCGACGCCACCGTGCTCGGCTTCCTGCCCCACATGCACCTGCGGGGCAAGGCCTGCCGCTACGAGCTCACCCGTGGCAACGAGACCACAACCCTGCTCGATGTGCCCCGCTACGACTTCAACTGGCAGCTGCTCTACCGGCTGGCCGAGCCGCTGCCCCTGGCCGCCGGCGACCGGCTCACCTTCACCGCCTGGTTCGACAATAGCGCCGCGAATCCGGCCAATCCCGACCCGACCGAGACTGTCCGCTGGGGACCGCAGACCTTCGAGGAGATGCACCTCGGCTACGTCGAGTACTACCTGCCGGGCGTGGCCCCCGGGAAAGAGCCGGGCGACGACGGCTGGTGGGGCCAGTTCGTGCAGCGGCTCCGCAACACCGACCTCGACGCCGCCTTCGACCGGCTCGATGCCAACGGCGATGGCGAGCTCACCCCCGAGGAGCTGCCTGACCACCTCCGCACCCGCCTGATGCGGCTTGACGTCGACAAAAGCGGCAGCCTCTCCCGCGACGAAGCCGCCCTCCTCCGCCGCCGCTAACCGACTGCGCGACTGCGGAAAACGTAGGCCGCCGCGACAGCCGCGCAGTTGCGCAGTTGCGTGCCGTCGGAAACAATGGTAGACCGATACCGACCGGTCCACTGGGGGGGGCACGTTTCCAGCTGTGCCTTCAGTATGAAGCCGTACGGCTGATTTTATTCAATTTTTTGCACTTTTCAGGTCTCAATTCCATGACACCTTCATTGCAGACACCGTCATCCCGCCGTCTGAGCGGTTTTACCCTTGTCGAACTCCTGGTGGTGATCGCCATCATCGGCGTGCTCGTTGGTCTTTTGCTGCCTGCAGTTCAATCAGCCCGCGAAGCCGCGAGGCGGATGAGCTGCGGAAACAACTTCAAGCAGCTCGGCCTGGCCATGCACAACTATGCAGACTCCAACAATGGTCTGCCTCCGGCAGCAAAAATCGCTGGTGCACAGCATGCGCCGTCAGCTTTTGTGTTGATCCTTCCGCACCTGGAAGAAACTGCGCTCTACGACCAGCTTTCCAGCGTTGGGTTCCCGGCCCCGACCAACTGGTGGCTTGGCTCTGGCGCAGCAAACACCGCTGTTATTCGCGGCATCCTCAATAACATCCAGATCAGCGCCTACCGGTGCCCATCGACCCCGATGCCCAAAACGCGTTCGGTTGGCGGCACAAATCAGATGGTCCCCAGCTATGTCATGATCGCGGGCAGTTCCGACCACGTCTCGGTCGACGCAACTGGCTGGGGTGCAAATCGCTGCTCCGCTGGTGGTGTGTTTCCCGGTAGCGTTTCGCACAGCTTCGAGGCCATCTCTGACGGAACCTCCAAGACCATGATGCTCAGCGAACAGTCGAACTGGACCAACAAACTTGTGGAAAACTGGAGGACGGCGTTCTCCACGAGTGGCCCTTGGATGGGTATCAAGAATCCGCGGCTCGCAAAAGGCAATGGCACGCTCTCGAGCAGTGGCAGGCACGGGGGCGGTGGCCTGACCACGGACATGCGGTCGTACGGCTTCACGACCCTGCGACTGCCGCCGAACCCCAAGAGCGCGCCGGGATACACGGGGGGTAACAACTGCAATACCGCGCTGACATCAGCGCATCCGTCGGGGGTCATGATTCTGCTGGCTGACGGATCGGTGCAGTTCATCACCAACGACATCGATCTTCAGATGTTCTACAACCTGGGAAATCGAAACGACGGCAACCCTGTCAGTTTCTGATCCCCATCAGTTCTTCGCCGTTTCTTCTCCTGTCTTCATACAATCCGCTTCTCAAGCCCGCGTGGGTCGCCTTCTGCTTGGTGGAAGGCGACCTCGCTGGCTGCATGAGCCGCTCGCCTTCAGGAACTCGCATCGTGTTGTCATCTGATCGTACAGCCGGCAACGGCTGCCCTCGGCTTGGTCGGTTTTTCACCCTGGTCACCCTTGCATGCGGCTTCGTCGGAGCGGGCTGTAGCGGAGAGAGCGGCCCTGCCCAGAGAGAAGTCACCGGGAAGGTCACCTTCCAGGGGAGCCCCATCGAAGAGGGCGTGATTACCTTCGAAGATGCACAGGCGGGCTATGCTGAAAGCTCCGAGCTAGGCCCTGGAGGTACCTATCAGCTCAAGGCTCCAGACGGCAGCTACACCGTGTACGTGGAGCCCCCGGTCGTGGTTGTTGAAGACACGGCAGACAGTCCCGGTGGCGAAGAAGAGAAGCAGGTCGAAAACATTCCGTTTCAGTATCGCAACTCTGTCGAATCGCCCCTCAAGGCTGAGGTTGGTGGCGAAGGCTCCGTTCACAACTTCGACCTGCAGCCCTGAGCAGGTGTTGCTCATTGATCGGTTGTTTCGGCAGCAGCCAGTGCGTTCGCCACCTGCACGCGGTGGTCGAGGGCAGTGGTCTTTCCCCACATCAGCCGCTGCTCGATGGCCGCCGTGATAAACCGCTTGCCGCGGGCGACGGCTGCCGAAAGCGAGAGGCCTTGGGCGAGGCCGGTGGCGATCGCTGAGGAGAAGGTGCAGCCGGTGCCGTGGGTGTCGACACCGCGGCGGAAGGGGGCCGAGAACCGCTCGGACCCGTCCTTCGTGATCAGGATGTCGACCGCCTGCCTGGTGCCGAGATGGCCGCCCTTGGCCAACACGCTGCAGCCGACGCGCTCGGCGAGCGAGCGGCCCGCCTGCTCCATCTGCACGAGATCGTCGCACGGCATCCCGCTGAGCAAGCGGAGCTCGTCGAGATTAGGCGTGAGCAGGGTGGCCTGCGGAAAAAGCTTTTTCTCGTAGGCGTTGATCGCCTCGGGCTCAAGCAGCGGTTCCCCGCTGGAAGCGACCATCACTGGATCGACCACCAGGGGCAGTGTCGGCGCGAGCGTCCGCAGTGTGGCGGCGACCTTTTTCACAATCGCAGGCGAGAAGAGCATCCCGGTCTTGATCGCGGCCACCGGAAACGCCTCCAGCGAGAGCCGAATCTGAGCCTCGACAACCGCCGTCTTCACCGGCTGGATCGACTCCACCGCCCCCGGCACTTCGGCCACCACGCAGGTAATCGCCGTCTGGGCGTAGCCGCCGAGGCTGGTGATCGTCTTCAGATCTGCCTGGCCGCCTGCCCCGCAGGAGTTGTCGGAGCCGGCGATGGAGAGCACGACGGGAAGAGCTGTTTTCATGACGGCACACTTTAGCCTTCTCCATTCCACCCATCCATCCTGCCCGACCGGCTCAAGCCGTCCAGGTGTTTCTGCCGATCTCACCCGAGGAGTCTGCCATCGAAAAGCCCGCCGCGCCCCACGAGCCGCCATGTCGTCGCCCACCACCACCAATGCTCGCCGCAGCGGCGGTTTCGTCGGCTGGATCGCCGGCCGCGTGGCCGACGTGGGTGATGCGACCGTGGGAATGATCGCTGCCGTGGGCGATGTGGCCATCTTCTCCGTGAGCACCATCGGCTGGCTGTTTTGGCGACGTCCACGGCGGGATGTGCTGCTGCCGAGCTTCTACTCCATCGGTGTGATGTCGCTGCCGGTGGTGGCCCTGACCGGGCTCTTCCTGGGCATGGTGCTCGCCGTGCAGAGCTACTCGCAGTTTCGCGCCCTCGGCCTGCAGACACGGCTTGGCTCGGTGATCAACCTCTCGCTCGTCCGAGAGCTCGGGCCGGTGCTCGCCGCCACGATGCTCGCTGGTCGGGTGGGCAGCGCCATGGCCGCCGAGCTCGGCACGATGCGGGTCACTGAGCAGATTGACGCCCTCGAGAGCATGGGGGCCAACCCGATCTACTACCTCGTTGTGCCACGGTTTCTTGCCTGCCTGCTGCTGATCCCGCTGCTGACGGTGATGGCCGACTTTATGGGAGTGCTCGGCGGCTTCCTTTACTCCTATTTGCTGCTAGGGATCGACTACCACCACTACTGGACCAACTCACGGGCCTACGTCGGCGGCTTCGACCTCGGAATGGGCATCTTCAAGAGCTTCTTCTTCGGCGCCGCGATCGCGATTGTCAGCTGCCACCGCGGCTTCCACTGCGCTCCCGGTGCTGAGGGCGTGGGCCGGGCTGCCACCAACGCCTTCGTGCACTCGTTTGTCTTGATCCTCGTCCTCGACCTCTTCCTGGGCATCTTCCTCGACGATGTCCACGAGATCATTCGCCCGGAAGGGGCCCGACGCCTGCTGTGATGACCGCGACTGCCGAAGCCCTCACCGCCTCTGCCACCCCCTTCGGGAGCCCGCTCCTCGAAGTCGACCGGCTCTGCATGCAGTTTGGGCGGCAGCGGGTGCTCCACGACATCTCAATCACGGTGTCGCTTGGCGAGACGCTCGTGATCCTCGGCGAGAGCGGCTGCGGCAAGACCGTGCTGCTGAAAAACATGATCGGCCTCGTGCGGCCGACGAGCGGCGAGGTCCGCTTTGAAGGCACCTCGCTCGCGAGCATGCGTGGCCGTGACCTGGCCCGGCTCCGCACGCGGTATGGGTTCGTGTTTCAGCAGGCAGCCCTCTTCGACAGCCTGACGATCTTCGACAACATCGCCTTTCCGCTGCGGGAGCACACCCGCATCAGTCGCGACGAGATTCGGGAGATCGTCCACTCGCTGCTGACGGAGGTGGGGCTGCCGGAATCGGTCGGCCTGAAGAAACCTGCCGAGCTCTCCGGCGGCATGCGGAAGCGGGCGGGGCTCGCCCGCGCCCTGGCCCTCGACCCGCAGCTGATCCTCTACGACGAGCCGACGACCGGCCTCGACCCGATCATGAGCGACGTGGTCAACGAGCTGATCCTCAAGGTCAGCGGGCGGCACGGGGTGAGCAGTGTGGTGGTCACCCACGACATGAACACGGCCCGCAAGGTCGCCGACCGAATCATCATGCTTTATCCCCTGCCCCGGCTTGCGGCCGACGAGCCACAGATCGTGTTTTCAGGAACCGCTGCCGAGCTCGATCAAAGCCGCGACCCTCGCGTGCGGCAGTTTGTGGAGGGCAATGCGGGCTCTCGGCTGATGGAGCTGCAGGACGCGCGGGCCAGCGTTCCCGGGAGCGGGAATGAGGAGACGAACGACGCATGAACGAACGCGTGATGCAGTTTCGGGTTGGCGTGATGGTGCTTGCCACCGCGATCATCGCCGGCATTCTGATCGTGCTCTTTGGCGACCTGCCGTCGCTGGTGCAGGCGACGTATCCCCTGCAGATGAAGTTCGACAACGCCCGCGGTGTGGCCGAGGGCACTCCGGTGCTGAAAAACGGAATCCTCGTTGGCCGAGTGGCGAGCGTGTCGCTCGACGAGCTCGGCGGCGTGAACGTGGTTGCCGCGATCGACTCCTACGTGCCGATCTACCGCGACGAAAACCCACGTATCAAAACGACGCTGCTGGGCGATGCCGAAATCTCGCTTGTGCCCGGCCGGATCGTGCCACCGCGGGTGCGGCTGGAGGCAACCGAGGTGCTCGAAGGCGGTGTGAGCCGGGATCCCTTCGAGGTCTTCTCGGATCTTGAGCCGAAGCTCGGCATGGCCCTCGACTCGCTCGTCGACGCCAGCGCGACTGTGAGCAGGCTCGCCGACAACATCGA
>CALCGM010000609.1 GCA_937900985.1 uncultured Planctomycetaceae bacterium
CGCTGGAGCTGCTGGCGAGGCTGGGCTTCAACACCGTCCGGCTGCGGGAGCCAGCAGATGGCAGGCTCTTGGAGGAGGCTCGCCTGGCCGGCATGTGGATCATCTGTCCGCCGCCAGAACTTCCCGACGTCGACGTCCGCGATCCTGCGTCGCTGCCCGCCTTCTCGCCCTCCTGGAATCGGGTGCTGATGTGGGACTTTGGCGAGGGGCTGACGGCAGACGACGCCGAGCGGCTTGCCGAGCGGGCTCGCCGGGTGAAAACCTGCGACCTGCGGCCGGGCCGCCCCTCCATCGCCTCGGCCGACTCGGGCCTGCGAACCCTCTCGCGGCATGTCGACATGCTGGTGTCGCGCCGCCGCGTGCTCGGCACGAGCCTGGAGCTTGAGGGGTATCTGGAGTGGCTCCGGCAGCAGCCGCGGCTGGCCCGTCCGGGCACGCCCTTCATGGTCACCATCGACAGCGAGGCCGATCCGCTGGCCGCGGCGCAGGTGATGGCGCTTTCGGGCCGGCCCGCGGAGAGCCTGCCGGTCGACCCTGGGAGCCTGCATCTGGCGTCGTATGCCGCCGTGGCTGCGGGAGCTCGCGGGCTGATCGTGTCGTCGCGGCATCGCATCGACGGGGAAGATGCGGCAAGTCGCGCGCGGGCTGCGGCTGTCGGACGGCTCAATATCGACCTCTCCATCCTGGAGCCATGGGCCGCTGCCGGCCGGTTTGCCTCGACAGCCACGACGAGCGATCCGGATGTGGAAGCGGTGGTGCTCGAGGCGGTGCGCGCCCGGATGGTGCTGGCCTGGCGGTCGGCTCAGGGATCGCAGGTGGTGGCTCGCTCCTACGAACAGGGGCTGCCCAACGACGCCGCAGAGCTGACGATGGTGGTGCCGGGTGTGCCCGAGCCGCATCAGGCCTGGCTGGTGACCAGCCGAGGGCTGCGGCCGCTCAAGCAGCGGCGTGTGACCGGTGGCGTGTCGGTGGTCATCGAGGGCTTTCGCTCCGATGCCTTTGTGCTGTTCTCAGGCGACCCCGCGATCACCGGCAGTGTGCAGCGGCAGCTGGCCGACGTGGCCCAGGCGGATCTGGCAGCCCGCCGCAGCCTGGCCTCCGCTGCCGTGATGCAGGCCTCCCTGCTCGCTTCTCAGCTGCCCCCGGCTGCGGTCGGGAAAATCCCCGTCTCCGAGATGCTCGCCGAGGCCAGCCGCGATGCCCAATCGGGGGAGATGCTGCTCGGCTCAGATCCTGCCACGGCCCGTGACCGCTTTGATCGAGCTGCTGCGATCGGCCAGCAGTTCACCCGGCTCGTCTGGGAGCGGGGCGTGGTGGCCACGGGGTCGATCGTAGCGGCGCCGCTGTGCACCAGCGGCAGCACCCTTGCCGAACACTGGCGGTTTGTCGAAACGCTCGCCATGACCAACCCCGGCGAGAACGTGCTGGTTGGTGGCGGAATGAACCGCATCGACGACCTTGCCGGCAATGGCTGGCGGCATTTCGTGCTCCCACAGGAGTCGATCCGCACGTCGGTTGAAATCAGCCACGACACACCAGCGGATGGCACCGGCTGCCTGCGGATGGTGGCGGCGGCTGCCGATCCGGCGGCGCCGCCGATCGTGGTGGAGACGCCGCCAGTCTGGGTGACCACTCCGCCGCTTGAGGCAGCTCCCGGCAGGCTGATCGAGATCGAGGCCCAGGTGCGAGTCGCCGAGCCGTTGGCTGGATCTGTCGACGGTCTGCTGGTCTTCGACAACTGGGGTGGGCCGGCACTCGCTGAGCGGGTGGTGGGCACAGGGGGCAGCTGGAAGCGGCTGGTGCTCTACCGCATCCCGCCTGCGGGCTCGTCTCCGCAGCCGCTGGTGGTGACCTTTGCGACAACGGGGCTCGGCGAGGTCTTTGTCGATGAGGTGCGAATCAGGCAGCGGGCTCGCGTCGGCGAGGCGGGGGTCGCTCCGGCAGCCCCCGTGGCCACGACGCTGCCGCCTCCGGGAGCAGCGCCGATGATGCTGCCGACGGCTTCAGGGGGCGGGCCATCGCCCATCGCGTCGCAGGCCATCACGCCCGCCGCACCACAGGCCGGCACCGGCTGGCCTGGCACCGGTCTTCAGTGGCCCAGCCTGCTCCCGTTCGGCGCGAGCGGTCCGCCGCCGGGTGAGGGAGGGGGGCGGGTTGACCCTTTCAAGCGGGCTCGCCAGGGCGGCTGAGCCGCGTCCAGCCACACAGCGGTGGGCGGGCATGGCCGAGTTCGCGACGGGCCTGGGCATCAAGCTCCTGCAGGGAGTCTCGGAAGGCTGCCAGCAGCGTGGCGTCGTCCATGTCGCGGATCTGCTCAGGCGTGATCAGCCGGCCAAACTCCAGCCGGATGCGGCCGGTTCGGGGCAGCAGCCTCGAGCGAGGCCAGCACTCGTAGGCCCCCACGATGGCCACCGGCATGATCGGCACGCCAGCCCGGCGGGCGATCACCGCGAAGCCCCCCTTCACGTCGCCAAGCTCGCCGGTGGCCGTTCGCGTGCCCTCAGGAAAGATCACCACTCCTTTGCCGGCTTTGAGCCTGGCGATGATCGCCTTCATGGCGCCGAGCGATGACGATTCCCGATCGATCGGCACTGCGTCGAGAAGCGTGATCACCGTGCCGAGCGACTTCGCCTTGAAGAGCGAGCTGCGGGCCAGGCTGGAGAGGCGGCGAGGGCTTGCCAGCCCCAGCAGCACCGGGTCGAGATGGCTCTGATGGCTGGCCAGCACCAGCAGGCCGCCCCGCTGGGGCATCGGCTCGGCAAAGCGACAGCGGAAGCCGAAGAAGACGATCGAGAGCGTGCGGCAGAGCACCCACAGCAGATCGTAGAAGGCCTTGCCGGCGGGTGTGTGGCCGGTCTGCTGCAGGCTCTTGGGCTGCGACGGCGGGGGGGGCGTCGCGGCGGAGTCATCGGCCTTGGTTATGGGCATGCCGCGCCTCCTCGGCCGATCACCAGGCTCACCAGTTTCTCTACGACCGCCTGTTCGCTCAGGCCATCGGTTTCCACGAGCACAGCGTCGTCGGCTGCTCGCATCGCCCCCACCGGCCGGGCAGCGTCGGCATCGTCACGAGCCTGCTGCGACGCCAGGATCGTTTCCAGGCTCACCTCGTCGCCGCAGGCCGTCCGCTCGCGGTGCCGGCGGCGGGCGCGTTCGGCAGCCGAGGCGGTCAGAAAGATCTTCAGCTCTGCCCCTGGAAACACGACCGTGCCCTGGTCTCGGCCTTCGGTCACGATATGGCAGTCGGCCGCGATCCGACGCTGCTGCTCGACCATCACGCTGCGGACCGCTGCGGCGTCCGCCACTCGCCGGGTGGCGGCGGTCACGGCCTGCGTGCGAATCGCCTGCGTGACATCGTGGCCGTCGACGAGCACTCGATCGGCGTCGAAACGAATCTCGACGATGTCGGCGAGTTCGGCCACGGCGGGCTCGTCCTCAAGCGGCACGCCGCGGTCGAGGGCGGCCCAGGCAACGGCCCGATACATCGCGCCGGTGTCGAGATACCGCCAGCCAAGACGCCGGGCCAGTGCCTTGGCTGCGGTGCTTTTCCCTGCACCTGCCGGGCCATCCAGGGTGACGATCATGCCGCACCTCCAGCGGGTTGGCCATCGTCGCTCGGCAGTTCAAACCGCACCTCGAGAAACGCCCACTCATACGAGGCCAGCGGAATGGCCACAGCGTCGTTTTCAATCGACAGACTGCTGCCCCGCTTGCCGTCGGCGGAGCACCGCCAGGCGGCGACCGCCGGACGTGGCAGGTGCAGGGTGGCCTGCTGGCGGCGGCCCGCGGATTCCAACAGCCCGCAGTGCAGGCCGACGACTCGCTCACGGTCGCAAATCGCTTTGCCGGTGGTGAGGCGAACGGATCCGTCGACGCGGAGCGATGGCTGGGAGCTGCGGCTGGCGGCAAGGGCCGCGAGGGCGGTGTCGGCGTCGGCGTTTTCCGGGCCGGCCATCAGGCGGAGCGCGTCATCCCACGGCTGCTCACGGCCCACGCCGATCGCCAGCT
>CALCGM010000610.1 GCA_937900985.1 uncultured Planctomycetaceae bacterium
CACGCCGGGTGGCCGCATGGCGGCGGGCCGCGGTGAGGGTGGCGGCCAGCAGCGGAAGCGGAGCACAGGCCGCCCAGCCACAGGTCGCCCAGCCACAGGTGGCCGACCCTCGGGAGCCGGCGAGCAGCGGAGCTACGCCTCGCGGGTGGTCTCGCGGGGCCCTGCGAGCAGCCCGCGGCCGCGAGCTCCCGAACGGCTGGCCCCCGACGAAGAACGGGCCACAGGCCCCGTATCGGAGCGGCTGCAAAAGGTGCTCGCCGCGGCCGGCATCGGCAGCCGACGCCAGTGCGAGGAGCTGATCACCACCGGCCGCGTCGAAGTCGACCGGCAGACGGTCACCGAACTGGGCACCAAGGTGGATCCGGCGTCGCAGGAGATCCGCGTTGACGGTGAACGGCTGCCCTCGCCCAAGCGGGTCGTCTACATGCTCAACAAGCCGGTGGGCGTCGTGACCACCAACTACGACCCCTCGGGGCGGCCCCGCGTGGTCGACCTGCTGCCGGGCGACCGGCGGCTGTTTGCGATCGGCCGGCTCGACCGCTCCAGTGAGGGCCTGATCCTGGTGACCAACGATGGCGACCTCGCCAACCGGCTGGCCCACCCTCGCTACGGGGTGGAAAAGACCTATCTGGTGCAGGTGGCGGGAGTTCCCACGCAGGAAACGCTCGACACCCTCAGGCGGGGCATGCACCTCTCCGATGGCCGCGTGCAGGCCAAGCGGGTGGTGCTCCGCAGCAGCCACAAGGCGAGCGCGGTGCTCGAAATGGTGCTGGACGAGGGCCGCAACCGCGAGGTCCGTCGCATGCTCGCCGCCTGCGGCCACAAAGTGCATCAGCTCAAGCGGGTCTCGGTCGGCCCGCTCTCCCTCGGCCAACTGCTGCCCGGGCAGTACCGCCCGCTGACGTGGGCTGAAATCCGCTCTCTGGAGGCAGCCACGGTCGCGTCGGAAGGCAGCTCAGGCGACGCCCCATCACGGCCGCCACGCGGCGGCCGCAGCCCGGGCCGCCCTCAGGCCGGGCGGCAGGGCTCCCGCGAGGGCGGGCGAACAGCCCGTCCGCCGAGCCGTCCTGGCCAGGGCCCTCCCGGCCCGCAGCGGCCTCGACGTCCGGGCAAGGCCTCGTCGTGGCGGGCTCCACGGGGAGGGGGCAAGGGATGAACACCCCCTGCGAAGACGGCTGCTGCCCCAGCCCTGCCTCAACCGTCGCGGAGATTCGTGACCACCGCCAGGTGGCCGAAGGCACCTTCCGCGTGCGGCTGGCCTGCCCGGAGATCGCCGCCCACGCGGTTCCTGGGCAGTTTGTGATGGTCAAGCTGCATGGCCGCGACGACCCGCTGCTGGCCCGTCCTCTCGCCGTCTACGACACGTTTTCCGAGGGGAGCCACGATCCAGCCGGCTTCGACCTGATCTACACCGTCCACGGCCGCTTCACCCGGGCCCTCTCCCGCGAGCCGGCGGGCACGCAGCTGGCAGTCTGGGGACCGCTGGGCAATGGCTTTTCGCCACCGCCGGTCGAGCACCTCGTGCTGGTCGCCGGCGGCATTGGCCAGACAGCCCTCCTCTCCCTGGGCAAGGAGCGGCTGGGGGTTGCCCGCTATGGCAACGCTCCCGAACGAAAGGCCCCGCGAGCCAGGCGGGTGAGCTTCCTCTGGGGAGCCCGCACGGCTGCCGCGTTCGGCGAGGCCGCCGATTTTGACAGTGCTGGCATGGAAACCCACCTCGCCACCATCGACGGCAGCACAGGGCTCCAGGGCACGGTGGTCGACCTGCTCAACGCCCGCATCGCCAGCGAGCCGGAAAGCTATCGGCCCGAAACCGCGGCGATCGCCTGCTGCGGCCCAGAGCCGATGATGGAGGCGGTGGCCGCCTGGAGTGAGCAGCGGGGGATTGCCTGCCAGGTGTCGCTGGAAACACCGATGGCCTGCGGCATCGGCATCTGCTTCACCTGCGTGGCGGCCGTCCGCGATGCCGACGGCAGCTGGGACTACCGCCGCACCTGCATCGAAGGGCCCGTGTTCGACGCAGCGTCGCTGGTCTGGCATCCTGCAGACCACCGCTAAAACAGCAGCCCGCAGAGCCCTCAAGAAACGGGGGGGCAAAGACCCGGCAGCCGCGGCTTAGGAGGCCGCCTGGAGCAGGGTCTTGATACGGGCAGAGAGCCTCGACTTGAGGCGAGCCGCCCGATTCGGATGGATCACCTTGTGGGTCGCCGCACGGTCGGCTCGCTTGGCAGCAGCCCGAAACGCATCGCGGGCCGCCTCGAGGTCGCCAGCATCGACAGCTGCAAGAACCTTGCGAACTTCCGTCTTGATCTGCGATTTGGCAACGCGATTTCGTTCGCGCTTGTGGACATTCTGACGGAGACGCTTCTTGGCACTGGCCGTATTTGGCATGGCTGGT
>CALCGM010000611.1 GCA_937900985.1 uncultured Planctomycetaceae bacterium
AGGATGGCGAAGCGAACGCTCGGCTCATCGGCCCGGGCTCACCCCGAGCGACCCCCAATCCGGTAGACCGCATGCTCCGTGCGGAGCAGCAGGCTGCTGCCGATGGCCACCGGCGAGGCCATGATCGAGCCCTCGAGCTGATTGGTCGCCTCGAGCGTGAAGTCGCGGCCAGGCTGGATGACAAATGTCTCGCCGTCGCGGTTGGACAGATAGATCACGCCGTCGGCAAAGAGGGGCGACGAGGAGAAGTTGCCGCCGAGCCGCTGCGTCCAGCGGTTGTCGCCGCTGGCCACATCAAGGCAGCTAGCGACGCCCTTTTCGCTGACCATGTAGATCTCGTCTCCCACCACCAGTGGCGACGGCATCGTGGGCACGCCGCGTTTCTCTCTCCAGAGGATCTCCGGGGGCGACTCGGCGCCAGCCAGCTTCAGGGCGAGGAGTTCCGGCTGCATGAAGCTCGTGCTCAGGAAGACCAGATCGCCAGCGAGCACCGGCCGCGGCACGATGGAGAAGCCGAGCGTGCCGTAGCTCACCTTCCAGAGTTCGCGGCCGTCTGCCGGGCTGTAGGCATACACCCAGTCGGCTGCGGGCGAGATCACCACGTCCTGGCCGTCGAGAGCGACCACCAGCGGCGTGCCGTAGGCCTTCTTCAGCTGCGGGTCGTCGCGGAGCTCGCCGCTGCGGGGCGTCTTCCAGGCGAGCTCGCCCGTGGCAGCATCGAGCGCGGCGATGAACTGCACGTCGCTGCCGTCGCAGTGCACGATCAGCTTGTCGCGCCAGAGCACCGGTGTGCTGCCGGGGCCGTTTTCATGGTTCAGCCGCAGCAGCCGGTTGGCCCAGATCAGCTCGCCGGTGGCCGCGTCGATCGCGGCGGTGCCGAAGTCGCCGAAGTGGCAAAACAGCCTGCCGTCAGCCAGGAGGGGCGAGGGGGAGGCGTAGGAGTTGAGCTTGTGGATGGGCTGCGGCTCGTCGACACGAAAGAGTTCGAGATCATGCAGCACTCGGCCGCTCTCAAAATCAAGGCAGACCGCCCGCAGGCTGACCGGGCCGGAGAGTTCCAGCGTGCCAGCGTTGGGGATCGAGGCCAGCCGCCGCTGCTTGTCCTCCTCCGAAAGCTCGCTCTCCACCGCCGTCGTCAGCCAGATTCGGCTGCCATCGACCACTGGCGAGGACCAGCCCTTCCCCGGAATCGCGGTCTTCCAGACGACGTTTTCGGTTTCGCTCCAGCTGCGGGGCAGGTTGTGGGCTGCGGGGGCGTGGCCATCGCCGGCCGGCCCCCGCCACTGCGGCCAGATCTCGGCAGACGCGGGAGCTGCGAGCACGAGCAGCATGCAGACAGTGAGAAAGTGAGGCAGACCGCAGACAAACAGGGATCGCGACATCATGACACCCTCCGGGAACGTTCCTGAGCCCAGATCATGCCCCGGAGACCGCAGGCAGGGCAAGGCAGCCCGCTGCCGCAGCCTGGGCGAACCGCGGCCTTGCGGCAGTTGGCGGCGTTAAAGTCGGCTTGGAACAGGCCGGCGACGTTGCTACAAGCCCCTCAACGTTATGAAAACCCGAAGGCAGTTCGTGGATCGCGGGCACTCTTCCGTGGCTTCTCACGCACGACATTCTCGAACGGATGCAGCGGCAGGCACACAGTGGCCGACGGCCTGCAGTGCCCCTCGGCCCTCGCTCGCCTGCCTGCTGTTGCTCACGCTCGCGAGCCTGCTCGCCACCGGCTGCGGCACCACCCGGTGGACCGACTCTGCCAGGACGGCGACCGAACAGCTCCTCACCTCCGACGCCATCGAGCGGGCGGTGATGCAGGTCGATGCGACGCCCCTGGCCGGCCGCAAAGCGTTTCTCGACGTTTCCGCCATGAACCAGACCAACGACAGCGCGTATCTCAGCAGCTCGCTTCGCCATCAGCTGCTCGCCTGCGGCGTTGGCATCGCCGAGTCGAAGGCGGATGCCGAGGTGATCGTGGAGGCCCGGGCCGGGGCGATTGGCACCAACCGCGACGAGCTGATGGTGGGCATCCCGCAGACCAACCTCACGATCATGGGCATCGGCGGCATGCTGCCGGAGATGTCGGCCGCCAAACGCACCGACCAGGAGGCGGTCGCCAAGATTTCGCTGTTTGCCTACGACCGGGAAACTGGCATGCCGCTCTGGCAAAGCGGCGTGCAGAACGTCGCCAGCCGCACCCACGACCGCTGGTATTTTGGAGCAGGCCCCTTCAAAACCGGCGACATCAACGACAACCCCCGCTTTGCGGGCATCCGACTGCGGATGCCCACCTTCCGCAAAGACACGCCAGCTGAGCTCGCCGATGCGGTCAAGCTCACCAAGCCGCATCTCTATGCGACCCTGCCTCCGCTGCCGGAAGACGTCGGCCCAACCCTGACTGCCGACGGTGGTGAAAAGAAGTTACGGTAGACGGGTTCACACGAGCCGCTCCCCGGGGATTTCCAATGCAGGTCGAACGCGTCAAGTATCTGATCTGGGCTGCTGACACCCAGCGGGCCGTCACCTTCTACACGTCGCTCTTTGGGGCGACGGTTGGCCGCAGCAACCCGGCGGTCACCGAGCTTGAACTGCTCGGCAGCGTGATCGGGATCCACAGTGGGGGTGAGGGAAAGCGAACCTGGACGGGCCTCTCTTTTCAGGTTCCCGATGT
>CALCGM010000612.1 GCA_937900985.1 uncultured Planctomycetaceae bacterium
GGCTGGCATGTCGTTTGTCTACAACGCCAACGCCCCCAACTGGGGGTCGCTGTTTGTCATGCTCGATGCCTACGACAACCGCCGCACGCCCGAGACCTCGATGTTTGGCATCATCGAAGCGCTCAAGGAGCGGTGCCGCACGGAGATCCCTAATGCGGAGGTGGGCGTCTATCCGCCACCGCCTGTGAAGGGACTGGGCATGGCGGGGGGCTTCAAGTTCTACCTGCAGGATCGCGGCGGCATGGGGCCGCAGGTGCTGCAGGAGGCGAGTGAGAAACTCGTGGACACGATGGGCGACTGGAAACTGCCCTTTGTCGTGGGAGGCTACCGGGCCGACTCGCCGCAGTATTTCTTGGATATCGACCGTGAAAAGATCCGCGGGCTGGGCATTCCTGTGTCGGCCGTCTTCAACGCATTGCAGATCGACTTCGGCTCGCTGACGATCAACTCCTTCAACCGCTTTGGCCGTTCGTGGCAGGTGAAGGTGATGGCCGACGAGAACTTTCGTCGCCGACTTGAAGACCTCCGCGAACTCCAGGTGGTGGCCCGTGACGGCGGGATGGTGCCGCTGGCCTCGGTGCTGGAGGTTCGCCAGGCGATGGGGCCGGCGATCATGATGCGGTACAACCTTTTTCCGGCGGCGCCCATCGCCGGGATCCCCAACCCTTTCGCCGGTGGATCGGTGCTGATCGATCAGGTGGCCACGACGACCCGCGAGCAGCTTCCCGAAAACTTCTCCTACGAATGGTCGGAGGTGTTTCTGCTGCAGATCACTGCTGGCAACACGGCGGGCTTGCTGCTGGGGTTGGGCGTGATGCTTGTGTTTCTCGTGCTGGCGGCGCTCTACGAAAGCTGGACGCAGCCCTTGGCCGTGATTCTCGTGGTGCCGCTGTGCCTTCTGGCGGCGGTTGGCGGCCTCGTGGTCGCCCTGCTGCCGATCGACATTCTCGTGCAGGTGGGCCTCGTGGTGCTGGTGGGGCTGGCCAGCAAGAATGCGATCCTGATCGTGGAGTTTGCCCGCCAGCTTCGCGACGAGGGGCACGACGCCCGTTCGGCAGCGATCACCGCCAGCCGGCTGCGGCTGCGGCCAATTCTGATGACGTCGCTGGCCTTCATCCTCGGCGTGGTGCCCCTGGTGCTCGCGGAAGGGGCAGGGGCCGAGCTTCGCTGGTCGCTGGGGATCACGGTGTTTTCAGGGATGATCGGCGTGACGCTGTTTGGCATTTTCCTCACGCCGGTGTTTTATGAGAAGCTCGCAGGGATCAGCGATCGCTGGCGGGCCGCCACGCGCGAGTCGGAGGCGGTGCAGCCATGATTGCAGGGTTTTTCATCCAGCGGCCGATCTTCGCCTCGGTGATCTCCATCGTGCTGGTGCTCTGCGGCGGGGTGGCTGCGGTCACGCTGCCGACCACGCAGTATCCCGACATCACTCCGCCGACGATCGAGGTCTCGACGGTCTACCCCGGAGCCAACGCGGAGCTCGTCCGCGACACGATCGCCGCGCCGATTGAGCAGCAGGTCAGCGGCGTGGAAAACGCCCTCTCGCTGAGCTCGCAGTGCACCAATGATGGCCGCTACCGGCTCACGGTCACGTTTGCGCCGGGCACCGATCTCAATATGGCCCAGGTGCTCACACAGGTGCGAGTCACCCTGGCGATGCCCAGCCTGCCCGACCTTGTGCAGCGGGAGGGGGTGGCCGTGCTGAAGAAGTCGCCGGCCGCGATGATGATCGTCAACTTCACCGCCGCCAAAGACGCAGCAGGCAAGCCGCTCTACGACGAGATCTTTCTCTCAAACTACGCCACCATCCAGGTTCGCGACGAGCTGCTGCGGGTGGAGGGTGTTGGCGACATCGACTTCATCGGGCAGCGTGACTACAGCATGCGGGTGTGGCTCGACCCGGTGAAGATGGCGGCGGTGGGCCTCTCGGCGGGCGACATCCGCTCGGCGATCGAATCGCAGAACTACCAGATCACGGCCGGCAACGTCGGCCAGCAGCCCTCGCCGCAGGGACAGGCTTTTCAGATCCCGCTCTCAGCCGTCGGGCGGCTGGTCACGGCAGACGAGTTTGGCGAGGTGATCGTCAAAGAGGTGCCGGCGGAAGACGGCGATGTGGCGGCTGTGATCGTGCGGCTGCGGGATGTGGCCCGGGTGGAGCTGGGGGCCCAGTTCTACGATCAGGTCTGCCGGCTCGATGGCGAGCCGAGCGTGGGTATGAACATCTACCAGCTGCCGGGATCGAATGCGATCGCGGCCGCGGAGGCGGTGCGCGAGAAGCTGGAGACGCTGCGAGAGCGGTTTCCCAAGGGGCTCGAGGCGCGGGTCATCTACGACACCACGCCCTTTATTGAGGAGTCGAAGGCAGAGGTGCTCAAGACGCTCCGCGATGCGATTCTCTTGGTCGCCCTCGTGGTGCTGCTCTTTCTGCAGAACTGGCGGGCGACGCTCATCCCGCTCGTCGCGGTGCCGGTGGCGATCGTGGGCACCTTCGCCTTCATGGCGGCCCTCGGCTTCAGCCTCAACAACCTCTCGCTGTTTGGGCTGGTGCTGGCGATCGGCATCGTGGTGGACGATGCGATCGTTGTCGTTGAGAATGTGGAGCGGTGGATCGAGCACGGTCTCTCCCCGCGGGAGGCGTCGTTCAAGGCGATGCAGGAGGTCACCGGGCCGGTGATCGGTGTGGCCCTCGTGCTCACCGCCGTGTTCGTGCCGTGCAGCTTCATTGCCGGCATCGTCGGGCAGTTTTTTCGGCAGTTTGCCCTCACCATCGCCGTGTCGACGCTGCTGTCTGCGATCAACTCCCTCACGCTTTCGCCGGCCCTAGCGGCTATCCTGCTGCGGCCGCGCGGCGCGGCTCCCGATCCGATCGACCGGCTGCTGCAGCTCACCTGCGGCTGGATCTTCGTGGGCTTCAACGCCGCGTTTGGGGCCCTGACGTGGGTGTATGCCTGGCTGGTGCGGGGCTCGCTGCGAGTGGCAGCGGTTGTCTTGTTGGCGTTTGCGGGCCTGCTTGTGGCCACCTGGTCTCTGTTTACGGTCACCCCGGTGGGATTCATTCCGCAGCAGGACAAGGGCTATCTGGTTGCCGATGTGGTGCTGCCGGAGGGGGCGAGCGTTGAGCGGACTGCCGCGGTGATGGCAGCGCTTGAACAGCGGGCGCTTGAGGAGCCAGGCGTGGCGCATGCGGTGTCGGTGGCCGGGCGGTCGGTCGTGCTGGGCGGCAACTCGCCCAACTGGGGCGCGATGTACATCATGCTGGAGAGCTTTGCGGAGCGACGGGGAGCAGAGGTGTCTGCGGATCGCATCGCATCGCGGCTCGCGGCCGATTGGCAGGAAAGCGTGACCGAGGCGCGGGTGAAGGTCTTCGGCCCGCCCCCGGTGGATGGCCTCGGCACCGTTGCGGGCTTCAAGCTCGCCTTGGAAGATCGCGGCGACTACGGCCCTGCCCAGCTTGAGGAGGCAGCAAATCGACTGGTCGAAGAGTGCCAGAAAGACGAGCGGCTGGCCGGCCTGTTTACCAACTACTCCGCCAGCGCCCCCTGGCTGTTTCTCGATATCGACCGCGAGAAGGCGGCGGTGCTCGGGGTCAAGCTGGCCGATCTGTTTGAAACGCTCCAGGTGCAGCTGGGCTCGTTTTACATCAACAACTTCAACCGCTTCGGCCGGTCGTGGCAGGTGAATATCCAGGCGGATGCCAGCCACCGCGGCGACATCCGCCAGGCGCTTGAGCGGCTCAAGGTGCCGGGGATTGGTGGCGAGCCCGTGCCGCTGACGACGCTGGTGCAGGTCAAGGATCGGGCCGGTCCGTCGCTGGTGATGCGGTACAACCTCTACCCCACCGCAGCGGTCTACGGAGAGCCCGGCCCAGGCACGGGCAGCACCTCCGCCCTGGCCATCGTGCAGGAGCATGTCGACCGGCTGCAGCAGGATGCCACGATTCCGCCGCTGTTTGCCACGGAGTGGACGGAGATGGCATTTATGCAGATCCGCTCCGGGGCGACGGCGACGTTTCTGTTTGTGCTCGGCGTGGTGCTCGTGTTTCTGGTGCTCGCCGCCCTCTACGAGAGCTGGGCCCTGCCGCTGGCGGTGATTCTCGTGGTGCCGATGTGCCTGCTCTCGTCGCTCGTCGGCATTCGGCAGGCGGGCATGGAGATCACGATCTTCACCCAGATCGGCTTCGTGGTGCTGGTGGGGCTGGCCTGCAAAAACGCGATTCTGATCGTGGAGTTTGCCAGGCAGCTTGCCCAGGAGGGGAAGCCGCTGGCGGAAGCCACGGTGGAGGCGAGCCGGCTGCGGCTGCGTCCGATCCTGATGACGTCGCTGGCGTTTATCCTCGGGGTTGTGCCGTTGGTGGTGGCCGAGGGAGCCGGCGCGGAGATGCGGCAAACGCTGGGGCTGGCGGTGTTTAGCGGGATGCTTGGCGTGACGCTCTTTGGCATCTTCCTCACGCCGGTGTTTTTCTACACGCTGCTGAGGGGCACGAAGCTCGGGCGAGAGCGACGCGGTTCGTAGCGGGAAAGCCTGGGCCGCCGCGGCGGTGGTCAGCGAAGCTTCCAGCGGCGGAGCCATTCCGGCCAGAGGCACAAGGGATCAAACCCTGCGGGCGGCTGCTTGCCGATGTAGGTGTCGCAGCTGCCGTCGTTGACCCTCGGCACTGGCTTGCAGCACTTCCCGCTGGCTGCGAGCTCTTCCAGCCGCAGCTGCCAGCCGCCACCGAGCGCTCGGTAGATCTGCGTCATCCCCTTGGCCACCCCCCCGACGCTGTCGTTGAGCCGAATCTGCTCGCTCACCTGGGTCTGCTGCACGACGAACACCCGGTTGAAGTCGCTGGCACCTTCCTTGTACTGGATCTCCACGAGCTCTGCGGAACGGCCGGCTGCCGTGACGGCCTGCTGCTGCTTCTCGGCTGTCTCCCGGGCCTTGAGGAAGGTGATCATGCCGTCTTCGGCTTCGCGGCCGGCTCGCAGCACGGTCTCCTGATAGGCGGCAGCCAGCGACTGAAACGTCGCGTCTTGTTTGCGAATGTTGTTGACCACGCGTCCGTAGTTGAGGATCTTCCAGTCAACAAACGGGGCCACGAACCCATACAGCGAGTCGGATTCGAAGAGCTGTCCGAGTTCGTTGGCGTAGACGCCGATGTAGCCGTTGATGGAGAAGGCCGGGTAGAGCTCGGCTTCGGCAACGCCAATCTGGGCGCATTGGGCGGCGAGGAGTCGCTCGGCCTGCCGCACATCCGGACGCCGCCGCAGGAGATCGGCAGGAATCCCCACCACGAGCTCAACAGGAACCTCCGGAATGCCTCCCTCGCCGAGCCGCTCCGCCAGGTCGCCTGGGGGCGTGCCAAGGAGCACGCAGAGGGCGTTGGTCGCCAGGCGAGCCTGCCGCTCAAACACGGGAATCAGCGCCTCGGTTTTCGCCAGATTGAGCTGGGCCTGTGAGACGTCGAGCTCGCTCGTGATGCCGCCTTGCTGGCGATCAATCGCCACGGCCAAGGCATCTCGCTGGATCGCGGCCAGGCCCCGCAGGTCGGCCACCTGCTTGGTGGCAATGCGGTAGTCGATGTAGCGGTCGGCCACGTCGGCGATCAGCGTCACCAGCACCCCGTCGTATTCCTCGACGCTCGCCTGATACTTCGCGCCTGCCGACTCGATCCTGTGGCGAAGCTTGCCCCACAGGTCGAGCTCCCACGAGAGATTGAAGCCGGTCTGCCAGAGGCTAAACGGAGGGATCGAGAGGTTTTCAAACGCCCCGACGTTGTTGCTCAGCTGCCACCGCGCATACTCAGCCACCGCGTTTTGCGACTGCGGCAGGAATCCCCCTACAGTGATGTTGTAGGCCGCTCTCGAGGCGAGCACGCGAAAGCCTGCTTCGCGGAGGGTGAGATTCTGCTCGTAGGCCTGCAGCACGAGGCTGTCGAGCACGGGATCGTTGAACTGCCGCCACCACTGGCTTTCGACCTGGGGATCCGATCGCACCTGCGGGTTGTTGGCGTCGATCCAATCTGGCTCAACGCGGGCGAAGGGCCGCAGGTAGGTTGGGCCGACCTTCATGTTGTTCCGCCAGTACTGTCCCCACGGCGTGCAGCCGGCTGTGGTCAGTCCGCAGACCGCCACAAGCAGGCAGAGCAGCCGGCATCCCAGGGCAGCTGATGGCATGGGGCGCACAGGGGGAACGAGTGGGAAGTCGGCGCAGCGGGTCGGTCCGCGGTATGCGAAAACCGTCGAGACCGAACCTGCGGCGTTGAGGGAAGATCTTCTTCACATGGCATCGAACGGTTGTGGCCGGGACATGAGGCATTTCCTGGCCTTGCGTGGACCGCCCTGGAGTCTGGAGAGGCCGGGAAGAGTGGCGTGCTTGCAGCTTCGCCAGCCCGCCTATGCTGCGCGGGCTTCCTGGGTCTCACGCCGCACGCTGGGCTACGATCTGGCGAGGTGCACGGGCAAGGATTCAGCAGGCCGCTGCGAGTGTGGATGTGAACGACGATGGTGAGTGATCGAGCAGATGTGGTGATTGTCGGTGGGGGCCACAACGGGCTGGTGGCTGCCTGCCTGCTTGCCAGGGCCGGCCTTGAGGTCGTGGTCTTTGAGCGGAGCCGAACGCCTGGTGGGGCGGCGGTGTCGGCCGACGTGTTTCCCGGTGTGCCAGCTCGCCTTTCGAAATACGCCTACCTGCTCTCGCTGATGCCGCGGTGGCTGATGAAGGATCTCGGCCTGCAGGTTGAGGTCGTGCGGCGGACCGTGTCGTCGTACACGCCGTGCCCCTCCGACCCGTCTCGGGGGCTCGCGGTGGTTGACGACCCGCGGCGTCGTGCGGAGCAGTTTGCCCGCGTCACCGGCGATCCGCAGGAGGCGGCGCGATGGCAGGCGTTGTATTCGCGAACGGCCCGGATGGCGAAGGCGCTCTTTCCCACGCTCACGCAGCCGCTGCGATCGGTGGAGGAGATGCGGGCCCTTGTTGATCCTGGCGACTGGCACGACTTTGTGGAGCGGCCTCTGGGCGAGGTGCTGGAGCGATCCCTCAGCAGTGATCTTGCCCGTGGCGTGGCGCTGACGGATGCCCTGATCGGCACCTTCGCCCACGCCCACGACCCGTCGCTTCGTCAGAACATCTGCTTTCTCTACCACGTGATCGGCAATGGCACGGGCGACTGGGATCTCCCGGTGGGAGGCATGGGGGCGGTGACGGCGGAGCTCGTGAAGCGAGCGGAGCATTGCGGGGCGCGGATCGTGAGCTCAGCCACGGTCAGAGCGATCGAGGCTGATGCCCGCGGCGGGTGTGTGGCGGTTGAGGCTGAGGGGAGGGAGTACCGCATCACGGCTGGGCACATCCTGGCCAACTGCCCGCCGGCGGTGCTGCGGCAGCTGCAGGGGAGGCCGCCAGAGCCACCGCGAGGCGATGCCGCTGGGGCCCAAATCAAGGTCAACATGCTGCTCAAGCGGCTGCCGGCCCTCCGCGACAGCAGCATCTCGGTCCGTGAAGCCTTCTGCGGAACCTTTCATGTCAACGAGGGCTACGGCCAGCTGCAGCGAGCCTACGAGGAAGCGCGGGCTGGTCGGCTGCCGCTGCCGCTGCCGGCGGAGATCTACTGCCACTCGCTCTCCGACCCCTCGATCCTCGGGCCTGAACTGCAGGCAGCTGGTGCCCACACGCTGACGATGTTTGTGCTGCACACGCCCCACGCTCTGTTTGCGGGCCCGTCGCCACCCCCCCGCGACGACCTGAGGCGGGCTGTGCTGCAGACGCTCGACAGCGTGCTCGCCGAGCCGATTGCCGACTGCCTGCTGCATGATCCTGCGGGTCGGGAGTGTCTGGAGATCAACACCACCGTTGATCTCCAGGAGGCCCTCGGCATCCCCACGGGCAACATCTTCCACACGCCCCTGGAATGGCCGTGGGCTGAAGCTGCGGGAGACGTGGGCCGGTGGGGCGTCGAAACCGATCTGCCGAGTGTCGTCCTCTGCGGGAGCGGAGCCAGGCGTGGCGGCGGTGTGTCTGGCATTCCCGGCCACAACGCGGCTCAGTATGTCTTGGAACGTGCGTGCGGCTGAGCAGAAAAAGGCCGTGAGGAGCGGCCAGTCGTGGTGTGCTCGTCGCAGTGCACCGACAGTCTGCCGCAGCCGCCTACACTGTTGGTGTTTCATTCTTCTCCTCAGGACGCCATCAGCGTGCGGAGCGAACCAGCGGATCTCGACGCAGAGGCAGGCGGCACCCAGTCCGACGACGGCGGCGTCATTCTGGTCACCGGTGCGACCGGGTATGTCGGTGGCCGGCTGGTGCCGGCGCTGCTTGAAGCCGGCTACCGGGTTCGCTGCCTGGTGCGGCAGCCGCGGAAGCTCGATGCGCGGCGGTGGCGGCAGCACCCACGGCTCGAGGTTGTGGCCGGTGATCTCGACGACGCGGCCGGGCTCCGACAGGCGATGGCAGGCTGCCGTGCGGCCTACTATCTCGTCCACTCGATGGTGGCCACTGGCGGCACCTACGCCGAGCGGGACCGGGAGCTCGCAGAGCGATTCGGCACCGCCGCCCGCGAGGCGGGCCTCGAGCGGATCATCTATCTCGGCGGCCTCGGCGAGATGGGGGCCGACCTCAGCGAGCACCTGCGGTCGCGACGGCAGGTTGAAGAGACCCTCGCCGCCTCGGGCGTTGCGGTGACCACGTTTCGGGCCGCGATGATCATTGGGGCAGGGTCGGCCTCGTTTGAAATCCTCCGCTACCTCGTCGAGCGGCTGCCGATCATGGTCACGCCCAAGTGGGTGACCACCGAGTGCCAGCCCGTCGCCATTGCCGACGTGCTGCACTGGCTCACCCGCTGCCTGGAGGTTCCTGAGACTGCCGGAAAGACGCTTGAGATCGGCGGCGCTGACGTGATGCCCTACCGCGACCTGATGAACATCATGGCGGAGGAGCTGGGGATCTCGCGGCGGATCATCCTGCCGGTGCCCGTGCTCACCCCGCGGCTGAGCTCGCTCTGGATCAACCTGGTCACGCCGGTCTCCTACCGGATTGCCAAGCCACTGGCTGAGGGCCTGAAAAACCGGGTTGTGGTCACGGACGACACGACGCAGCGGCTGATGCCACACGAGGCCCTGGGCGTTCGCGAGGCGATCCGCCGGGCGCTTG
Source organism: uncultured Planctomycetaceae bacterium (assembly GCA_937900985.1). Classification (GTDB taxonomy): domain Bacteria; phylum Planctomycetota; class Planctomycetia; order Pirellulales; family UBA1268; genus M30B53. The sequence goes on from CALCGM010000612.1 coordinate 9,121, forward strand.
CCAAGATCGAGCAGCACGACGTGGAAACCCGCTGGAGTGTGGCGGGGCCGGTGCCGGGCGATCCCTCCTGGGCCGGCGGCACCGTTTTTACCGACGAGCGGAGCGTGGAGATCGAGGCTGAGCCGCCGCAGGTCTATGCGGCGGTCTGCCGGATTGGAGGCGGCAACGGATGGTATGCCGGCGACATGCTCTGGCGGCTGCGGGGCTGGATGGACACGCTCGTGGGCGGGCCAGGCCTGCGGCGAGGCCGCCGAAACCCCGAGACGGTGGAGTTTGGTGAGACGCTCGACTTCTGGCGGGTGGTCGACCTGAATCGCGACCGGTCGCTTTCCCTGCGGGCCGAGATGAAGCTGCCCGGCGAGGCTCAGCTCGACTTCCGCATCGAGCCAATCGACGAGAACGCGGAGCAGCCGCTCACGCGGCTGGTGATGACAGCCCGCTACCGTCCCCGCGGCCTGTTTGGCCTGCTCTACTGGTATGCCGTCGTGCCGCTGCATGAGCTGGTCTTCGGTGGCATGCTCCGCGGCATCCGTAAAACCGCTGAAGCGATGCGGCGGGCGGCCGTGGCTGGTGGGGCTGTGTTGTCTCCGAGCAACGCCGCTCCCGGCTACGGCCGGGCTCGCCTCTGGCTGGGGATGAGCGGCGTGGGGAGTTTCGTGGTGCTTGCGTCGGCGGGGCTGCTCTCCGGGCTGCCCGCGAGGCTGCTGCCCGACGGTGGCGACTCGCTTGCCAGCCATGTAACAGGACTGCTGCTGTTTGTGGCCGCCTACGCGGGGCTCCACCTGCCGCTGGACCTCTTTGGCGGCTACCTGCTCCCGCGGTGGTATCGACGAGAGCACCCGTCGTGTGGCGGGTTTCTGCTCGGCCTCGCCCGGGGCGTGGCTGTGCACTCGGCGGTGCTCGCGGCGATCGCCATCGGCCTGCTGCTGGCCGGTCGGGCTGGCGGTGTGGCGGGCGTGGTGATGGCGGCGGTGGGAAGCGTTCTGCTGTTGCTGCGGGGCCGCGTGGCGGTGGCTGCGGCCGAGGCTCCGCTTGAGCTCACTCCCAGCACGCCGATGCTTGCCGACGAGGCAGCGCTCTCGGCGGTGCCGACCTACATGGCCGAGTCGAGCGATGAGGGCTTCACCGGTGCTGTCGTTGGCGTTTTTCAGCCGCGGCTGCTGCTGGTGCCGATGCGTTGGCGGGAGACGCTCGACCCCGACGCCTTCGCGGTGGCCGTACGGCGGCGGCGGCAGGCCGTCGAGACCGGCGGCTGGTTGCGGGGCCGGCTGGTGGCGATTGGCTTCACCCTCGTAGGGGTCGCCTTGGCGGCCGTGCTTGTTGGCAATGAGCGACTGGCATCCGCTGAGGGCATCGTGAGCCTGAGCCTGCTGTTCACGCTCTGGTCGTTTCTCGGGCTGCTGGTGCTGCCCACGCCGAGCCGCCGGGGCGTGGCCGACGTCGACCGCAGCCTGCTGGCTGCCGGCTGCAGCCGAGCGGCAATGGAGCGGACGATCCGGCAGCTGGATGACCTCCAGGATCGTGAGCGGGAACGGCCGCCGGTGATCGAGACGATCTTCCATCCGGTGCCGAGTGTGGAGTCGCGTCTTCGCGGGCCGCATGCCCCTGGCATCCGCGGTGCGTGGGACGCCGCCCGCACGACGGTCTATCTCAGCGGTGCGGGGCTCGGCCTGCTCGGCAGGGCGGTCCACTGCAACTGCGGCCGACCGTCGCTGTGGGCGTTTCTGCCGATCGACTGAGGGCTGCCCGCAGCCGGGCCGCGTCACACGGGGCGTTCGTCTTCTGGGAGTGGCTCGAAGCCCGAGGAGAGGCGGAAGTATTCCCAGCAGCTCTCAAACGCATCACTAAACCCGACGAAGACACCGGCGATGGAAATCCCTCGGGCCGTTGCCTCGGCTACGAGGGCTGCCATGCTGTCGGAGTTGGCTCGCTCTCTGCTTCCGGCCAGTCGATTTTGCCGTGGCCGGATTCCCTGTTGCCAGAGGCCAGACTGCCGGCAGTAGTGGGCCGCCTCGCGATACGTGCGAAACAGCGGCAAGAACTGAAAGGCTTCCCCCGTCGTGTGCCGCTGGGAGCCGTTAATCTGCACGTGGCCCGACCGCACGAGGTGCCAGTCAACCGGCGGCATCGGAGCTGCCCTTTCTCATGTGAGCGTCTGCTGTGTAGCTGTAGGATAGCGCCCGTGCTGGAGTTTGCCATGTGGTGGCTGGAGCGATTTTTGCCCTGCTCGCCGGCGGCTCAAGCGCCCTGCCACCCGGATCCCCGCCGTTCGCCTTTGGGCCGTCGCATATCACGCACCGCTGCGTGCTATTCCCCAAACGTCAGCGGCATCCGACCACCCGTAAGCCGAGCAGTGTCAGCCACTTCCGCCCCCCACGCCACCACCGCCCATTCCACGATATACTGCAATCCCCGCAACTACGCGGAACAAGAGAAATATGAGTTCTGCGCGTTCGCTGCTCCCGACGATGGAACTTCACACGCTCTCTTCCGCGATCGGGCAGACTCAACTCTGCTCAAGCTTGAGATAGAGATG
>CALCGM010000613.1 GCA_937900985.1 uncultured Planctomycetaceae bacterium
GTGTCAGAGCTCATGCGACCTCCGTCGAACACGCTGACGGACGATCTCAGCAATCGTGTTGACCACGAACGTCATCGCGAAGAGCGTGAGGGCGGCCAGGAAGAGCACGCGGTAGTGGGCCGTGCCAAGACCGGCCTCGGGGAGCTCTGTCGCCAGTGCTGCTGAGAGCGTCTGAAAACCATTGAATATGTTCCATTTCAGCAGCGGCGTGTTGCCTGCGGCCATCAGCACAATCATCGTTTCCCCAACCGCCCGGCCCAGGCCGATCATCACGGCAGAAAAAATGCCGCCGCCGGCTGCCGGCACGATCACGCGGATGGCGGTCTGCCAAGGGGTAGCACCGGCGCCGAGCGAGGCGCTGCGAAGATGCTCTGGCACGCTCGAGAGGGCGTCGTCGGCAATCGTGAAGATCAGCGGGATGATGGCGAAGCTCATGCCGATGCCGACCACCATCGCATTTCGCTGGACGTACGTCCCGAAGATGCCCCCACGGGTGTCGAGCCGCAGGGCGTCGAGCAGGACACCGATTGCGGCCGCCAATGCCAGCGCGGCAGCCACCGCGAAGGCGAAGGTCAGCAGGGCGACAAAGCCGGCCTGGAGTGAGGTCCAGTGGGCAGACCGTTCCCGCAGCAGGGGAGCCACCAGGCGTTGGGAAGCCACGGCGACGACGAGTCCCGACAGGGGCAGGGCGGCAAGAGCCCAGCCTGCGGTGCTGTTGCCACCCCGGCCATCCAGCCATGCCATGAAGTCGCCGGCGAAGAAAGAACTTTCCAGGGTGGGGCCCAGCAGCGTGCCAGCTGCGAGTCCCGCGGGAATCGTTAATAGAAAAATGGCTGGGAACCGCAGACGCTGATAGACGGTGCGGGCCGACGTGGGCATCAGCTGCCAGAGATGGGCCCCCGTGAGCAACGCCAACGGCACGGTCAGGCAGCAGGTGAGGAAGACGGCCAGCTGCTCTTCAAGCAGCGGCGCGAACACGAGCCCGGCGATGAACCCCAGCACCACGCTCGGCAGGCTGGCCATCATTTCGATGGTCGGCTTGACCCGCGCCCTCCACTCGGGCCGCATGAACTGGCTGGAGTAGATCGCGGCCAGGATCGCAATCGGGACGGCAAAGAGCATGGAGTAGAGCGTTGCCTTGATCGTGCCAAACACGAGAGGCACGAGGCCATACTTCGGCTCAAACGACTCATGCCCGGTTGTTTCCCAGGCATGCACGGGTTCGGGGTAGTTCTCGTACCAGACCTTGCCAAAGAGCGCCGACACCGAGACGTCGGGGTAGCCGGGGGAGAACGACCAGGCCTCCAGCCCCGCCTGCGTGGACGCCAGCAGCTGGTTTTCTCGCGGACCAATCGTCAGTGGCTGCATCCCCGGGCCGTCAGAGCGGGGCAGGCCCGTCGAGGCCGACGCCAGCTGACGGCCCGTGGTGCTGTGCAGCAGCCGGACGCGGCCGGAGGCATCGGAGACCGCAAACAGCCGGGATCGGGGAGACGCTGCGATCCCCGTGATCGCCTCGGTGTTGTCGCTTGGGAAGCGGCCCGACAGCGAAAGGCGGAGGCCATCGCCAGAGGTGGCAGAGGACGCGGTAGCGGGCGATTCGACCTCGGGTCGGCTGAGAAACCAGGTGGAGAGCTGTCCGCTGGCGTCGCCGATGACGAGGGCGTTGCCTCCGAAGAGTCGGGCCACGGCCGTCACCTGTGCTCCCCCCGTGCCGACGTCAAACTGCTCCATGTCAACGGGGGATTCAATCGATCGAATCTGGTACCGCCGCCCGTTGCCGTTTTCGCGAACCAAGAAGACCTGGTCGCCCAGTTCCGAGACACGGGCAAAGCGAACGGGCGAGTCGCTGCTGTCATCGCTCTCTGGCTCGATCGTGCTGCCCGTTGCCTCGGTGATGACTTCGTCGGTCAGCAGGTTGCGCCGCTGCGAGATCACTTCGATTCGCACGGAGCCGTCTTCCCCGAGGGCGGCGACGAGGGGGCCCGTGGCCAGTTCGGTGGCATCGACATCGACGGCTGGCCCGCCGCCGACAAGCCTCCGCTCGCCGATCTCAATCACCGGCCGAAGCCGTCCAAAGTGGCCGTCGGCGTGGTGCACGAAGATCGTGTCGCCCGCAGAGGCAGCCTGGTTGGGAGGAAGGTCCTGCACTGCAGGAGGCAGATCGCTGGCGGCGACAAAGGACGACTCCAGGCCAAGGCGGCCGATGGCAAACCCGTCGTCAAAGGCGAACGCGGTTTTGAGGTCTCGGCCGTAGGGCCGCGCGATTCTCGCTCCCGAAAGGCCTGTTTCGCCGCCGGGTTGCTCGAGCAGCAGCGTTCCGGTTGCCGTCGAAAACACGCCGAGATGCCCGTCGGAACTCAGCACCCAGGCAACAAGACCTGTCTCGTCGCACCCAACGGCAACGACACCGGAAGTCGCGGAGTCGGTCAGCTGCACCTGGCGGGCTGGCGAAAGCGAGGCTGATGTGAACAGCGGCGCCGTGACCGCGATCAGAAACACCAGCACGCCGAGCACGGCCACGATCGTGCCGATGCCTCCGGCCGTGATCACCACACGTGCGACGGCATCCCCGGCCCGAACCCACGGATGGGTCGTGCGTCGCCGCGTCCTGCCGGTGAAGGTTTGGGGAGGCTGCAAGGGACTGGTCAGTCGCCGGAGATACCCACGCTCTCGAGAGCCCGCTTCGCAATCGGTGCCGTCACGGGA
>CALCGM010000614.1 GCA_937900985.1 uncultured Planctomycetaceae bacterium
CGGCGAATCGGCCTGGGCTCACCCCGAGCGGCCCCGAACGCTCGGCTCATCGGCCCGGGCTCACCCCGAGCGACCCACTCAGACCGCACAGGCCGCGTCCTGCCCAAAAGCCGCTGGGGATGGCATGCCAACATCAGCATGCTCGCCCCGCGTGATCGCCTGATACACCCGCCGATAGCTGTCTGCCGAGGCATCCCAGCTGTAGTGGGCGGCGTGGGCCATCTGCCTGGTGGAAAACCCGTCTATCCGTCGCACCGTCTGCATGCCTCGCCGATAGGCCTCAGCCATGGAGATCGGCTCAAACGACTCAAAGAAGAAGCCGGCGTTGCCGACCACCTCGGGAAGGCTTGTCCGACGCGAGCAAAACACCGGCTTGCCAGCCTGCATCGCTTCGAGCACGGGGAAGCCGAAGCCTTCGGCCAGAGAGGGAAACAGAAACGCCTCGCAGTGCTCGTAGAGCCACTGCCGGTCGCCGTCGGAAACCTCGCCGGGCATGAGCACCCGGCTGCCAAGCCTCCGCCGCGCGATTTCTTCTTCGAGAAAGCGGCCGTAGGGCGTTGCCTTCTTGCCGGCGATCACGAGCCTGCATTCAGGCAGGTTCTCAAGCATGCCCAGCAGGGTGTGGAAGTTTTTGTGCCACAGGCAGTTGCCGATCGAGAGCAGGAAGGGGCCGCTTGTGAGAAACGCCGGCCGCTGCGGTGAGGCCTGCGGCGGGGCGGTCATGCCGTTGGGGATCACATGAATCGGCGTGTCACCCACATTGAGATGGGCCCGCACGTCGTCAGCCGTGAACTGCGACACCGTGGTGATCGCGGCAGCCCGATCGATCTTCTTCTGAATCCCGGCGAGCTTGCGGGCAATCCGCGCTGGGGTGTCGCGGTGCTCCGCGTCGTGCAGAAAGTTGAGATCGTGGATCGTGAGCAGCACCGGAACCCGCGGGTCGACCGGCAGATATTTGGAGAGCTGGTGCGTGACATGCCAGAGGTCGACACGCGATCGCCTGAGAAACGGACGGGCCAGGGGCCGCATCCACCGCACGAAGGCTTCTTTGCGGAGAGCGGGCACCGCCAGCCGCCGCGGCCGCAGCGCCGAAACGAGCGGTTCGAGCGAACGACCAGCACGCTGCGGCAGAAAGAGCACTGGATCGATCGAGCACTCTGCCGACGACCGCTCTCCGGGCTCGAGGAGCGCCTTGGCGAGGTTCAAACAGAAGCGGCCGAGGCCGCAGTTGATGTGCCGCAGCCGCTCCAGGTCGAGCACCACCCGCGGCCGCACACCATCCACCGTCGCCATGCACCCCTCCACGCGCGTCCTGACACACTCCTTCTTCTGTCTTCTTCGGCAGTCAGAGCCCCTCACCTGAGGCTTCTGATTGCAAAGGAGGAAGCAAACCCACCGTCCAGACAAACAGGGGCATCTAGGAAAGCCCGCCTCTCGGCACGAAGGAGCCGGCCTCGCTCAACCAACGAGAGAGGGTGAGCAGACCGCGGGCGGATGGGAGAGAGACCGCCCGCGGATGGTCCAAGCTCGGCAGGCGGCAAAAGTCTCGTCGCAGGACCAGGAGAGGTCCAAACGCTCCTCGAGCGTTCGCCGACCCACCGAGCCTCCACTTCTTTGTC
>CALCGM010000615.1 GCA_937900985.1 uncultured Planctomycetaceae bacterium
CGCTTCCGCGACGCGTCGACCGCGATCGAGAGCCGCTCAAAGGTGGCCCGCTGGCCGACCATTTCGCCCATCCGCTGCGGTCGCAGATCGCGGTCATCGCCCTCCGACGGCTGCTCTCCCTCGATCGATGGTGTGCGGAAACTGGTCATGGAAGCGTCCATCCGGCGGCTCCTGCGGCATGCGTCGGCCCCCTTCAATGTCAGCGGGGCTGCTGCACCTGTCTATAGATGACCTCAAGAGCCTCCTGCACATCGCGAACCTTCTTCTTTTCGTTGCGAAGGGCATCGACGAGCCGCCGCGCATCAGACTCTGAGTGGCCGAGCGACCGCAGCACGTCGTAGGTCTCGCCGTAGACGTCCAGACCGCGGACATCCCCCGGCGTCTCCCGGGCCACGAGGAGGGCAAACTTCGGCATCTTTCGCCGCAGTTTGGCCACCATCTGCTCCGCAGTGGCCGCCCCAATGCCCGGCAGCGATGCCAGCAGCTTGGTGTCTTGATCGTCAATCGCCGCGGCGATTTCGGCAACAGGCCGCACGATCGCCCGCAGCGCCTTGCGGACGCCGACCTTCTCCACCTCGCAGAGCAGCTCAAAAAACTCCCGCTCCACCTCGGAGAGAAAGCCCACCAGCCGCGGAACCAGGTTGCCGCGGGCGGGGTTGCCTTCCAGGTATTCCAGCGTGTGCAGGGCCACTTCCTGAGTGAGCCGCTGCTGCAGGCTGCGACGAACGATCTCGGGAACCAGCACTTCGTGGACGTAGGGGCCCACCGCCAGCTCGACGCGGTCAAGCTCCACCCGCTCGACAACACCTTCAATTCGACGAATCACGGGCCAGGCCTCGCAGACAGGTTTCGGGGAGCCGACGACCTCGATGGTCGCACCCGCAGGTGATAGTCGGCGAGGGCGATCGCCAAGGCGTCGGCGGCATCGGCAGGCGAGGGCGGCCGGGCCAGCCCCAGCTCCCGCTGCACCGCCGCCTGCATCTGAGGTTTGCCGGCGTGGCCGCTGCCGGTGAGCATGCTTTTCACCCGATTCGGCAGGTAGTCGTGGACGGTCAGCCCCGCCTGGCCGGCGGCTAGGCAGATCACACCGCGGGCATGCCCCATCAAAATGGCTGTTTTGGGAAAGCGGCCGTGGACGAAGAGCTGCTCAATCGCCATCGCCGCTGGCCGAAACGTTTCCAGCACCTCAACGACCCCCTTGTGGATCGTGAGCAGCCGCTCACCAAGCCCTTCGCCCCGCGAGCGGATGCAGCCCGCCTCAACCAGCTTCGCTCGGCCGCCAAAGCACTCGATCACACCGTAGCCGGTGATATTCAGGCCGGGATCGAAGCCGACAATCCGCAGCGACGGCACCGCCGAGGCGGGGTCGTGTGAGGCCGGCGAAGGAGAGGAAGCCACATCCATGCAACGCAGCGTAGCGTCGCGGAGAGCCAGGCCCCAAGGTCACTCGCCAGGCTTGGCGGGAGAGGGCAGCAAGAACAAGTACACCCCACAGGATTCGAACCTGTAACCTTCGGTTCCGTAGACCGATGCTCTATCCAGTTGAGCTAGGGGTGCCCGACGATCGAAATATAGCACGCCCTCACCGCTTTTTCACCCCAAGGCCCGCACGCCCCAAAAATCCTGCCCACCCTCCAGCCACAGACCGCGAGGGGATGGTCTGGCTCGGCAGGCGGCAAAAGTCTCGTCGCAGGACCAGGAGAGGCCCAAACGCTCCT
>CALCGM010000616.1 GCA_937900985.1 uncultured Planctomycetaceae bacterium
AGTCGCTGGTCAAGCGGGAGCTTCAGGCAAAAGATTCCGGCGGCCTGCTCGGCGGTCTCGGCGGCGTGCTCGACCTGATCGACTCGATGCTCGTCGCGGCCCCGGTTGCCTGGCTCCTCTGGGCGCTCGGCTGAGTGTGCCGCCCCGCCAAGCCTCCCTGTCTCTGTCAATGACGGAGGAGGAACGGGACGGGTCTTCGGGTGCCGAAGGCACCTCGGCTTCGCCGAGGCCGCTTCGCGGCTCGAGGACCCGTCCCGCTTGCACAGGGGGGAAGGCCCCGTCCCGCTTGCACGGGAAAGACCTCGCGCGGGGAGCCTGGCTTGGGTGTGATGCTCTGGGCTGGCGGCTGCTATACTCATGCCGGCGGGGTGAGCGGCCTAGTTCGCATGGCTCCGTCCAACCACCTTTTCCTCCCCGCCGGCCGCCGCTGGCGGCACCCAATGCCCCGCTCGACAGTTCCGGTCGTCGATTCCAAGCGGCTGCTCACCATCTTCGGTCCGCGGGACCAGCACCTGCGGAAGATTCGTGCGGCGCTGGGAGTTGGGGTGTCGGCTCGCGATCACACGATCCACATCGAGGGCGACGAGCCTGCGGTGATGCAGGCCACCGAGGTGTTTGAGCAGCTGGCGAGGCTTGCTGGCGAGCGGGGTGCCGTCGAATCGAGCGATGTGGCCGATCTTCTCTCTGCGGCCACCGGCGAGGGGCCTGCGATGCCACGGGAGCCGATCGAACTGCGGAATCCCGGCAAGCAGGTCGTTCCCCGCTCCGACGGGCAGGCGGCGTTTGTGAAGGCGATCCGGGAGCACGACGTGGTGCTCTGTGCTGGGCCCGCAGGCTGCGGCAAAACGTTTCTGGCAGTGGCGATGGCCGTGTCGGCGCTGCGGGCGGAGCAGGTTCGCAAGATCGTGCTGGTGCGGCCAGCCGTTGAGGCGGGCGAAAACCTCGGATTCCTTCCGGGTGACCTCCAGGCCAAGATCAATCCGTATCTGCGGCCGCTCCTCGACGCCCTTCGCGAGATGCTCGACTACGAGGTGCTCAAAAGGCTCACGGAGCAGGACGTGATCGAGATGATTCCACTGGCCTACATGCGGGGCCGCACGCTCAACAACGCCTTCATCATTCTCGATGAAGCCCAAAACACCACCATCGCTCAGATGAAGATGTTTCTCACGCGGCTGGGGATGGGATCGAAGATGGTGATTTCCGGCGACACCACGCAGATCGATCTTCCGTCCAACCGGCAGAGTGGCCTGCTCGACGCGATGAATCGGCTGCACAACATCCGAGGCTGTACTCGCGTTCGGCTTGGTGGCAAAGACATCGTCCGTCATCCCCTCGTGCAGCGGATCGTCGACGCCTACGACGACACCGGCCCCGAGCCCCGACACGCCTGATTGTTCGCTCTCCCCCCTCCATCTTCTGACCTGTGACGTCATGCCCGTTGCCCCCTCCTCCTACCGACGCCGCTTGAAACGTGGCGGCTCCGTCGAAGCCCCCACAGGCTTTTGGGGAAAGCTCATCGATCAGCTGGTGCGGAGCGAGACGATCTTTCGTCTTTCGATGTGTCTGCTTGCCGGGCTGGTGATGCTCGTCGTGCTGCAGGGCTGGCGGCCGCCACTCTCGGCCCGGCCGGGCATGGTGGCAACCCATGGCATCGTGTCGCGGGTGCCCTTTGAGATGCCCGATCCGGAGCGAACGCGGGCGGCTCAGGAGCGGGCCAAGAGCCTGGTGCGGGTTGTCTACGCCCAAGACAAGGCGCCGATCGTGCGGGTGCGGGACGGACTGAAAAACCGGGCCGCCCAGATCGCTTCGGCAGAAACCCTGACTGCGCAGTCGCTCGCCGCCTGGAAGGAGTTTGCTCCGCAGACGGCCGACCTTGCGGGCTTCCTGCCGCCCCCTCCCGGGCCGGAGGCCGCTGCGGTGCCGGAGCCGCCGGTGGCTCCCACCCCACCGGCGACAGACGCGGCTGCCGACGCCACCGTTCCGTCGACCCTCGAAGGCGAAGCGGAACCAGACGTCGTGCCCCCGCCTGAAGTCCCCGCCATTCCGCCGGCGATTGCGGCACGCGTGGCCGCAGCGGAGGAGGCCTACCGAGCCTTCCGCAGCCAGATCGACACGAAGGAAAAACTGCTCGCCTTCGAGAAGGCGATCGAGCGGGCCTTTGCCGACATTGAGCGAACCGGTGTGCTCGACAAGATTCAGCACGGGATCGACGAGGGGAGTCAGACCGAGATCGATGTGCACCCGATCGGCAATCCCCAGGAGGTGGTTCGCGAGCAGGTCGCCACGGTGCTTGTGGGCGAAGCGAAGGTGCGGCTGAAGACGCGGCTCGTCGAAGAGCTCGGCGAGAACGCCTTCACTGGCAATCTCTTTGCCTGGATCGAGCCCAAGCTCACCGGGTCGCTCGAGCTCGATCGTGAGTCGACGGATCGGGCCAAGGCGGAGGCGATTGAAAAAACGCCGCCGCAGTTTGTCCGCTATGCCGCCGGCGACGTGCTTGTCGCGGCTGGTGTGCCCATCACCCGCGACGAAATGCCGCTGCTGAAGCAGGAGCACACGGCCTATCTGGAGCAGACCGAGGTGCAGCAGTTTGTTGGTCGGGCGGCTGCGATCTACGGGCTGTTTCTGGCGATGATCGCGCTGGCGGGCTTTTATCTCCACCTGCACCACCCGGACATGCTCGAGGATCTCGGCCATGTCGCCACGCTGCTTGGGCTGACGATGCTCACGATCGTGGCCTGCCTGATCGGCAGCGCCGAGGGCTGGAGCGCTGAGATTGTGCCTCTCCTGCTGTTTGCGATGATCGTCGCCATTGCCTACGACGAAGACGTGGCCCTGCTGCTGGCGGCGGAGGCCGCACTGATCGTGGTGGTGGGCCTCGGCCTTGGGCTGGCCGACTACGTCACGCTGACAGCTGCATCGGCAGCCACCGTGTTTTGGATGGGCGGCATCCGCAGTCGCAGCAAGCTGATCTATGTCGGGCTGTGGGCCGGAGCCGTCGCCTTCACCACGCAGATCGGGGCAAGCCTGCTGGAAGACCGGCCGCTCGATGGCCAGCTGCTCTACGAAGCAGCCCGCACCGGCGGCTGGACCGTGCTCACTGGCTTTCTGATGACTGGCCTGTTGCCCTTCGTCGAGCGGACGTTTGGCGTGCTCACCGACCTCTCGCTGCTTGAGGTGGGAGACGTCGCCCATCCGCTGCTGCAGGAGCTCGTGCGACGGGCTCCCGGCACCTACAACCACTCGATCAACGTGGCGAGCATTGCCGAGGCGGCTGCGGAGTCGATTGGGGCCCGCGGCCTGCTCGTGCGTGTGGGTGCCTACTTCCACGACATTGGAAAGATGCTCAAGCCCGCCTATTTCATCGAAAACCAAGGGCCGCAGGGCAACCGGCATGAGTCGCTTGTGCCGGCGATGAGCACCCTGATCATCGTGGCGCACGTCAAGGAAGGGGCCGAGCTTGCCCGGCAGTACAACCTCCCCAAGCCGATCATCGACCTGATCATGGAACACCACGGCACGACGCTGGTGGAGTATTTTTATCACCTGGCCTCGGAGCAGTCGCTCTCCGACCCATCGAAGCCCGGTGTCGATGAGCAGAGCTATCGTTATCCCGGCCCCAAGCCGAGCACCCGCGAGAGCGCGGTGATGATGCTTTCCGATGCGGTCGAGAGTGCCAGCCGATCGCTCACCGAGCCGACGCCGGCTCGGATCAAGAGCCTCGTGCACGATCTGGCGATGAAGCGGCTGCTCGACGGCCAGTTTGACGAGTGTGGGCTGACCCTTGAGGAGCTCAAGGAGGTCGAGCGGAGCCTCGTGAAGAGCCTCAATGCCGTCTACCATGGCCGCGTGAAGTATCCCGATCAGAGGACGGCTTCGTGAGCGAAAGCGGTGTTGTGGTTGAGGTCTCCAACCGTCAGCGACGGCTGAAAGTTGCCGCTCCGTGGGTTCGTCGGCTCGTGACAGAGGCCTGTGCTGCCATCGGCATCGATGCGGCAGAGATCTCGGTCGTGCTCCTCGGCGACGCCGCCATGGCCAAGGTCAATGAGGAATGGCTTGAGCACGAAGGGCCCACCGACGTGATCACCTTTGGCCTCTCCGAAGCGACCGACGAAGTCGAGGTCTGGCCCGGTGGCTTGACGGGCGACATCGTCGTCAGCACGGAGACTGCCTGCCGGGTGGCCGCCGAACTGGGCTGGTCAGCGGAGAACGAACTGGCCTACTACATCGTGCACGGCCTGCTGCATCTGGCCGGCTACGACGACACGACGGCCCCTCCGCGAGCGGCGATGCGACGTGAGGAACGGCGGGTGATGAAAGCCATCGGGCTGCCACCTCCCCCACGGCGCCCGGCGTCTGCCCTGCGGCAGCCTTCCCCCAAGACCCGTTAAGCGACGCGAGATGATGCCCCCTCTGTTCCTGCCACCCGCCGCGATCACCGCTGATCCTCCAGCGGCCACCACCGCGGCGCTCGCCGGTCTGCTGGCGGTGGCCGCGGCTGCAGCAATTCAGGCCCGCGCCGTGCGGGGGGCGAGGCGGCATCGGCTGCAGGAGATCTGCCGCGAGCAGGAGATGCCCGAGCGGTATGACGAGATCATCGATGCCAGTGAAACGGTGGCCTTTTTCTCGGCATCGGTGGTGACGGTGGCCACCGCCTTGGCCACGATCCTGGCAGCGATCCTCTGGGTGGTTCCCTCTTCGACGCCCGCCGGGGCGGCGGCGCGGGCTGCGGTCTTCACCGGTGTGCTGTGGATGCTGCTGGTGGTGGTGCCGATGGTGGTCACACGGCTGGCAGGGCCATCGATCGCGGTTGGCAGCTGGGGCTTCTGGCGGGGCGTGGTTGGCCTGGCTCATCCGGTGATGGCGGCTGTCGGTCGGCTGTCGTGGCTGGTGGGACGCATCGTGGGCCATCGGGAGGAGCCGCTCACCGATGAGGAACTGCAAGACGAGCTTCGGCTGGTGGTGGATGAGGCCCACCGCGATGGCCGGCTGCAGGCGTCGGCCCGCGACATGATCGAAGGCGTGATCGACCTGGGGGAGGTCAAGGTTTCGCAGATCATGACCAACCGCACCGACATGATCACCCTTTCGGTAGGGCTCTCGTTTGACGAGGTGGTGCGGGAGGCTGCCGAGAGCGGCCACTCGCGGATTCCGATCTGGGAAGACTCTCCCGACAACATCATTGGGATGCTGCACACCCGGGAGCTGTTGACCGAGCTCTCGCGGCAGGACGCCGAGCGGCCCGACCTGCGAACGCTGCTGCGAGCGCCCTTTTTCGTGCCGGAGAGCAAGAGTGTGCAGAAGCTGCTCCGCGAGTTTCAGCAGACCCACACCCACATGGCGCTCGTGACCAATGAGTTTGGCGGGGTGGCAGGCCTGGTGACGATCGAGGATGCGCTTGAGGAGATCGTCGGTGAGATCGCCGACGAACACGACGAAGACACGGCCGATGGCCTCCGCATCATCAGCGATGGCGTGGCGGAAGCCCGGGCCCAGGTGCGGCTCGAGGAGATCAACGAGCGGCTCGGCCTGAAGCTTCCCGAGGAGGCCGACTTTGAGACGATCGGCGGCCTCGTGTTTCATCTGGCTGGCAGGATTCCCTCAATCGGAGAGATGTTCGACTCTGACGGTGTGCGGCTGCAGGTGCTTGGAGCGACCCGCCGCCGCATCGACTGGGTGCGGATCGAGCAGCTTCCCGAGCCGGTGGCGGGCTGACGATGGAGCCCGAGAAGGCCCGCGGCATCGTTCTTCGCACCTATCCCTACAGCGAGACGAGCTGCATCGCCACGGTGTTTACCCGTGAGTTTGGCAAGCTGCGGGCTTTGGCCAAGGGAGCGTGGCGTCCAAAGAACGCTTTCGACTCCGCCCTTGACCTGCTTTCGGCTTGTCAGGTACTCGTCCTCCGCCGTTCGTCCGGTGGCCTCGACTTGTTGACCGAGGCAACGCTCGAGCGACGGTTCCGCGTAGGGCGATCCCTCGCGGGGTTTTATGGCGGGATGTATCTCGCCGATCTGCTCGACGCACTCACTGCCGATGCCGACCCTCAACCGGAGATGTTTGATGCCGTCGAGACAGCCCTCAACGTGCTCGCGGCTGATCCAGCTGCCGCCGACGCGGGGCCAGCTGCAACTCCAGCGGTTCCACGACCGGTCGTGGTGCTCGCCGCGGAGCTCGCCATGCTGCAGGCAGGTGGGCACGGGCCGGCCGTGGGGCGATGCAGCGGCTGCGGCACACGGCTCGATCCCGCAGCGCGGGCAGCCTTCGGCATGCTCGACGGCGGGGCCCTCTGCCCCGACTGCCGTCGTGGAAAGACAAACGTGGTCGCGATTTCGACGGCAGGCACAGCAGCCCTCCGGGCAGCAGCGGCACTCGCCGTGGGCCGCAGCGGCGGCGCACTTCCGACCGAGGAACGCGTTCTCGGAGAACTGCGGGCGGTGATGAACACCTATGTTGCCCACACGCTCGGCCGGCGACTGAAATCAGCACAGCACTTAAAGGCTCTCGCCAAGAACGAACACCTATGAACCCACGTGAAGGCATCATGCGGTTATTCAGCACGCTCACGATCTACGGCTGCCTGGCGATCGCTGTCACGACCGCCGCAGGTTGCGTCAGCATCTCGGCTCCGAAGTGGCCGTGGACGAAGCCGGATCCCGCGGCCACGGCGGAGGCGGAGCTCGAGAGCGAGCTCGGCGACGACGCCGAGGGGGATGTGATCTCCTCGGAGTACATCTCGGGAGACCAGGGAACGCCTTGGGAGCTGCTCAAGGGGGAGAACATCAAAAAGGGCTGGAAGAAGATGACCGGCCGCGGCCCCAACGAGCAGGTGGCTCGACGGGCGCTCGCCGAGGCCGACGCCCTCTATCGCAAAGGCAGCTACGCGACGGCGATTTCGAAATACAAGGTCGTGATCGACCGCTGGCCCGATTCGGCGATTGAAGAAGACGCGATGTGGCAGCTGGCGGAGTGCTACTTCTTCACCGACCAGTATCCCAAAGCAGAGGATGCCTACGACGAACTGGTGCGAAAGTATGCCAACACCCGCTACCTCGATCGCATCGCCCAGCGGCAGTTTGTGATCGGCGACTACTGGCTCAAACTCGACCAGAAGCATGGCTACTGGACGCTGGTGCCCAACGTGGTCGACCGTTCGCGGCCGCTGTTTGACACCGGTGGGCGGGCCTTGAAAACCTTCGACCACGTCCGCATCAACTCTCCCCGGGGGCCGCTGGCCGACGACAGCCTGATGGCCCAGGGCAACGCGCACTTTCTCAATCGGCAGTGGCTCGACGCAGACTATTTCTACGGCCTGCTCCGCAGTGAGTATCCCGACAGCGACTTCCTGCTGGAGGCTCACCTGCTCGGCCTGCAGTC
>CALCGM010000617.1 GCA_937900985.1 uncultured Planctomycetaceae bacterium
TGAGGTCGTCGGCCATGCTCTCGTGGCCGCTCCACGGCTCAGGCACCAGCATGCTGACCGCTTCTTCCAGCGGCCGGCCAGCCAGCACGAGCATCTCGAGCACGTTGTCGAGCGTCGCCGAGTCGCTGCCACCCTCGCGGACCACCGGCTTGATCTTCTCCAGATCCGGCCCGAGCACGGGGTGGGCGAGCATGCTCTCGCGGGCGTGCATCCAGTTGATGTTGCCGCGAACGGTGTTGATCTCGCCGTTGTGGGCGATGTAGCGGAACGGGTGGGCGAGATCCCAGGTGGGGAAGGTGTTGGTGCTGTAGCGCTGGTGGACGAGCGCCAGCGCACTGTCAAACCGCTCGTCTGAGAGGTCGGCGTAGTACTTGTCGACCTGGTCTGCCAGGAGCAGGCCCTTGTAGACCAGCGTCTTCGAGGAGAGCGAGCAGGCGTAGGCGAAGCCCCGCTCTGAGAGCGAGAGCGAATCGATCTCGATGCCAAACCGCTTGCGGATCACAAACAGTTTCCATTCGAAGAGATCGGCAGGCGTCGCCTCGCCGCGGCCAATGAAGGCCTGGCGGATCGCCGGCTCGACGTCGCGGGCACTCTCGCCGATCAGCGTGTTGTCGACGGGCACATCTCGCCAGCCGAGAAACCGCTGCCCTTCCTCGCGGCAGATCCGCTCAAAGAAGGCCTCGGCCTCGTTCCGCTGGTCGATGGTGGGTGGCAGAAAGATCGTGCCCAAGCCCCACTCGCCGGCGGCCGGCAGTTCGATGCCCGCTTCCGGCGTCACGGCCTCAAAGAAGCCCTGGGGAATCTGCACGAGAATGCCCGCGCCATCGCCGGTGAGCGGATCGCAGCCGGCGGCACCGCGATGCGTGAGGTTTTCCAGCACCTCAAGCCCCTGCCGCACAATGCGATGGCTCTTCACCCCGTGCTTGTTGACCACCAGGCCCACACCGCAGGCGTCGTGTTCGTTGAGCGGATCGTAGAGGCCGGTCTGCGGCGGCAGACCATGCGACGTCCGGATGGCGGGGGTGGGATGAGCGTCTCGCTTCATTGCGTCACTTTCGTGAGGGCCAAAGGTTGCTGGGGCTGCCGTTCATCGGCAGCCTGCTGTGTCACAAACTCTTGATCGTCGGAGTGTCCGTGGAGCATCTCCACAAACAGCTTCACGGTGGCCGGCATCGGCTTGCCGCGGGCATGGATGATTCCCAGCGGCCGCACGAGATCGGCTGCGCCCTCGCCGCAGATGGGCACGGCCGCCAGCGTTCCCGCCGCCACCTCCCGGCCGACAGTCGGCTCCGGCAGCACGGCAACGCCGGCATCGATCTCCACCGCCCGCTTGATCGTCTCGATGTTGTCAAACTCCATCGCCACCTTCGGCTCGACACCGTGTGCGGCAAACACACGATCGATCTCGTGCCGAATCACGAGGTCGGGATCGAAGCCGACCATGGGGCAGCCGTCGAGTTCGGAGAGTTCGATCTCATAGCGACCGGCAAACACGCTCTCCGCAGCGCAGACGAGCACCATCGGCTCCTTCCGCCATGGCTCGGCCTGAATGCCCCGCGTTCCCCGCGGATAGCTCACGAGCCCGATGTCGGCCTGGCCGTTTTCCACACACTCGCGGACCCGCTCGGGGTGCAGATATTCCAGCCGCACGTTGGCCTTGGGATAGCGGCTCATGAACTCCTTGAGGTAGCAGTTCATGTGATGGAGGCCGACCGAGTAGATCGCCGCCACCCGCACCTGCCCAGCCACCTCGTGATGGAGCGTTCGCACCTCGTCTTCCAGGGCCTCGTAGCGGGAGATCAGCTTCTTGCAGCCCTCGTAAAACACCTGGCCTTCGCGGGTCGGCACGAGCGGCCGCTTCGACCGCCGGATCAGCTGCACGCCCAGATGCTGCTCGAGGTGGCTGACCACCTGGCTCGCTCCAGACTGCGACATGCCGTTGTCTTCCGCCGCGCGGGAAAAACTCCGCCGGGCAACGATGTCGCAGAAGACCTTCAGCGATTTCAGGTTGAGATTCATCGCAGCAGAAGGATTTCGGCACTGGTTTTCGATAAAAAAATCGAATGCACCTCCCCGGAAACATTCGGATAACTGATAGTAAACTAGCGGCTGGCTGGCAGCCGTCAAGCAGCCACGAGCGAGAAACAACCGAATCTGACAGTCTTGACCGGATCAGGTAGAGTCTGCGGCCACAGCCATGAAGTCGCTCGCCCGCCCGCCAAAAAACGACCAGGTTCCCTCGCTCCCCGAGCAGGCGGGGATGATCCTGATTGGTGTGTTTGCCGGCGGGCTGGCGGTGGCCTTCCACGCGGTGATCAATCTCGCGGAGACAACCCGCGAAGAACTGGCTGTTTTGGCCGATTCTCACAGCCTGGCGGCTGAAATCGGCATCATGGCGACCTGCGGGCTGCTGGCCGCGACCGCCGTGGGCATGGTGCGGCTGATCGCTCCGGAGGCCGAAGGGAGCGGCATCGCCGCGGTCTTGGTGGCCCACCGGGCCGTCAGCCCCAGTCGGGCGATGCGGATTCTGTGGGTGAAGTTTGCCGCAGGCTTCTGCGGCCTCGCCAGCGGCATGCCCCTGGGCCGAGAGGGCCCGAGCGTGCAGATCGGGGCGATGGCCTCGGTGATTCTCCGCCGCTACGGCCCGCGACTGATCTACTACAAAACCCGAGCGGTTCACCTCGGCGCGGCGGCGGGCCTGGCAGCGGCCTTCAACGCCCCCCTCTCCGGTGCCGTGTTCTCGTTTGAGATGCTGCGGCAGCCCTTCACCACCCGCAACGGCTTCGAAACGATCATGGTCTGCGCGGTTGCCGACTGGATCTGCCGCCTGGCCCACGGGCCGATCCTCCAGCTTCCGATCGAGCTGAGCGGGTTTCGGCAGATTCAGGAGCTGCCGACGTTTCTGCTGGTGGGCCTGTGGGCTGGCCTGGTGGCGATCGTTTTTCAGATGATGGTGGTGGTGGCCGCCCGCTGGTTCCATGCCCGCGCCCGCACCCATGCCGCCGCGATCCTGGTGGCCGCTGCCTGGGGGGCCCTGCTGGGCTTTGTGCTGCTGGAGTGGCCACAGCTGCTCGGCATTGGCGAAGAGCTGTTCCACGGTTCGATCGACCGCACACTCCCGATCGGGATCGCCGCTCTCGCCCTCGCGGCCCGGCTCCCGCTCACCTCGATCAGCTATGCCAGCGGGGCACCCGGCGGTCTGATCGTGCCGGCATTGCTGTTTGGCGTGCTGTCAGGCCGCATTTTTTCCGGTGGCTTCGAGATGCTCATGGGGCCGCAGGAGGCCGATTTCCACGCGGTCTGCCTGGTCGCCGGGATGGCTGCGAGCATCGGGGCCCTGTTTCGCACACCGCTGACCGCCACGATCATGGCCGTTGAGATCACGGGCAGCTACGCCTGCCTGCTGGAGATTTCGATCGCCTACGTCGCCGCCCATTCGATGCTCGGCCTGGCGGGCCTGCCCGACCTCTACACCGCCCTCGGCCGGGTGCACACCGCCACGGAATCCACCGCCAGGCCTTTTGCCCGACGTCGACGTGAGGGGTAAACTGCGGGATTCCCGCCGTGAGGCCACGAAACGTTCTTTCAGCCACCCTTCCCATCGCCCAAAGCAGCCTGTGAGCACCAACGGATCGCACGACCACCATTCGGCTGCCGCCCACGAGGCGATCGAAAAAGCCGACATCCTGATCGAAGCCCTCGGCTGGATTCGCCGTTTTCGCGACACGACGACGGTGATCAAGCTCGGCGGAAGCGTGCTCGAACACGAAGACGCCCTGCGGCATCTGCTGGTCGACATCGTCTTTATGTCCACCCTCGGCATGCGAATCGTCGTTGTGCATGGTGGCGGCAAGGCGATCAGCCGGGCGATGGATGCCGCCGGGATCGTGCCCCGCTTCGTGCAAGGCCGCCGCTACACCGATCCCGCCACGCTGGAGATCGTGGAGAAGGTGCTGGCCACCGAGCTCAACGAGGAGCTCGCCACGAAAATTGAGGACTATGGCGGCCGTGCCCCGCCACTCAACTTCCGCACGACGCCGGTGCTGTTTGGCGAACGGATCGAGCTGAAAGACGAGACGGGCCAGCCGCTCGACCTGGGAGCCGTGGGGCAGGTCACACGCATCGACCGCGTGACGATCGACAACCTGATGTATTCCGGGCAGGTGCCGGTGATTCCTTCGATGGCCCTCTCTGCTGACGGCGAGAAACTCAACGTCAACGCCGACACCGCAGCCACCGCTGTCGCCGCGGCTCTGTCGGCGGAGAAGCTCGTTGTGCTCTCCGATATCCCTGGAGTGCTGCGGGATATCAAAGACCCGTCCAGCCTGATCCACTCGCTCTCGGCCTCTGAGGCCCGCTCGCTGATCGCCGACGGCACAATCGCCTCAGGCATGATTCCCAAGATTGAGGGCTGCCTGGAAACGCTCGAGCAGGGCGTCAAGAAGATCCACATCATCGACGGCCGTCTGAGGCACTCACTGCTGCTTGAGATCTACACCACCAGCGGTGTGGGCACAGAGCTTGTCCGCGACGATTCCGTTTCATCGGCGGCCGCCAGCAGGCAGGCAGCCGTCAGCTCTGGGGCATGAGAAGGAACTGGCAGGATGGCCCTGCCAGCCGAGTGCGAAGGAAAGCAACACGATGTCTGTCGCAGATTCTGCCAACACATCTTCCGTCCAGGCGGCGGCTGGCATCGGCCCGGCCACGCAGGCGGTGATCGACACCTTTGACCACTATGTGGTGCCCAACTACCGGCGTTTTCCTGTCTGCCTGGTGAAAGGCGAGGGCTCGCGGGTGTGGGACGCCGAGGGCACCGTCTACCTCGATCTCTTTCCCGGCTGGGGCTGCAACCTCCTCGGCCACTGCCCCGAGCCGGTGGTCAAGGCCGTGCAGGAGCAGGTCGCCTCGCTGATTCATGTGCCCAACACCTGGTACATCGAGGCGCAGGGCCGCTGGGCCCAGCTGCTTTCGGAGCGGTCGTTTGGCGGCAAGGCCTTCTTCTGCAACTCCGGCACCGAGGCCAACGAGGCGGCGATCAAGCTCGTGCGGCTTCGCAGCAACGGCACGCGTCACAAGATCATCACCTTCCAAGGTGGCTTCCATGGCCGCACGCTCGGCAGCGTCTCCGCAACGGCCCAGCCCAAGTATCACGAGGGCCTCGGCCCCATTGTGGCGGGCTTCCAATACGCCCCGCATGGCGACCTCGCCGCCGTTGAAGAACTGATCGACGACCAGACCGGCGGCATCATGATCGAGCCGATCCTCGGCGAAGGCGGCGTCGTGCCCGCTCCTGAGGGCTTCCTGCAAGGGCTCCGCGAGATCGCCGACCGCCACGACCTGCTGCTGGTGTTTGACGAGGTGCAGTGCGGCTGCGGCCGCACCGGCACCTGGTTTGGCTACCAACACTTCGGCGTCACGCCCGACGTGATGACGCTCGCCAAGAGCCTCTGCGCCGGCGTTGCCGGCGGAGCGCTGCTGACCACCAGCGAACTGGCCGTGCACCTGCGGCCAGGCATGCACGCGGCCACTTTCGGCGGGAATCCGCTCGCCGCCCGGGCGGGGATTGCTGCGATCGAGATGATCGAGCAGCAGGGCCTGTTGGCCAACGTGGAGCGGGTGGCCAACGTCTTCCGCACCCGGCTCGAGGAGCTGCAGGCCCGCTGCGAAGCGGTCGTCGACGTGCGGGTGCTCGGCATGATGATCGGCGTGCAGCTGGCCTTTGATGGGGCAGATGTCGTGCAGCGGGCGATGCAGCGTCGGCTGCTGATCAACTGCACGCAGGGCAATGTGATTCGCCTCCTTCCGGCCATGACGCTCACCGAGGCGGAAGCCCACGAAGGCTGCGACATCCTCTGCGAAACGATTCTTGAGGCCGCCTCCTGACGCGGCCTGTCGCCCGCCTGTTTTCCTTCCCGTGCCCTCTTTCAGTCCAGCGTTCGATGCCACGTCACCTGCTTGTTGCCGAAGACCTCACCGCTCAGGAAATCGAAGCGGTTTTTGCTGTCACCCGCGATCTTCAAACGAAGTTTGACGAGGGCATCCGTGAGCCTCTGATGCCTGGGCGGGTGCTGGCGCTGGTGTTTGAGAAGCAGAGTCTGCGGACGCGGGTGTCGTTTCAAACGGCGATGGTTCACCTCGGGGGATCGAGCCTCTTCCTGGGTGCCGACACCGGCTTCGCCTCATCGCGGGAAAGCATCGACGACTTCGGCAAGGTGCTCTCCCAGTATGTCGACGGCATCGTCTGCCGCACCAAGTCGCACGACACCCTCGAAGCCCTGGCTACGTCGTCGAGCGTGCCGGTGATCAACGGTCTCTCCGACGCGAGCCATCCCTGCCAGGCACTGGCGGACATCTACACGCTCAAGCAGCATGTCGGCCGGGTGAGGGGCCTGACGCTCACCTTTGTGGGCGACGGCAACAACGTGGCCCGTTCGCTGGCGATGGTGTCGGCGTTGCTCGGCATGCGGTTCGTGCTGGCCGGCCCGGAGGGCTACCACTTCAGCAGCGACTTCCTCAGCCATGTGCAGAGGATCGTGCCCGGAGCGGCGATCCAGCAGACCACCGATGCTCGCGAGGCGGTCAAGGATGCGGCGGTTGTCTACACCGACGTGTGGGCCAGCATGGGGCAGGAGAAAGAGCGGGAAGAGCGAGCCAAGGCCTTCGCCGCCTACCAGGTCAACGACAAGCTGATGGCCCTCGCCCCTGAAGCGATCTTCATGCACTGCCTGCCGGCCCACCGCGGCGAAGAGGTCACCAACGAGGTCATCGACGGACCACAGAGCGTTGTGATTCAGGAGGCGGCCAACCGGATGCATGTGCAGAAGGGCCTCATCGCCTGGCTCCTCGGCCACGCGAGCTAACAATCTCCGAGGCGGCACACGGGGACAGCTCTTGCGCTGCTACGTGACCAGTGGCTGGAGACTCACCGGGACGGGTCATTGGGAGCTTTACGGCCAGTGGCCGTGACGCACCTCGCCGCAGGCGAGGCCGCTGTGCGGCCCGAGGACCCGTCCCGTTCACCCATCCCAGCCCCTGCTCCCGTCAGTCACCCTTCTTTGGCGGCACCGGCGTGGTCGCCGCCGCGTCTTCGGCCGGCTTCTCGCCCCCCTCGGCCACCGCCTCCTTGGCCTCCCCTGGCATCATCTCGTCGTCGAGAATGATCGACGCAGAGTTGATGCAGTATCGCAGGCCGGTCGGCGGAGGCCCGTCGTTAAACACGTGGCCAAGATGGGCGCCGCACCGCCGACAGGTCACCTCGGTGCGAACCATGAACAGCGACGTGTCGAGATGCTCCTCAACCCGCGAGCCCTCGCGGCCATCGACCGGGGCAAAAAAGCTCGGCCAGCCGCAGCCGCTGTCAAACTTCTCGCCCGACGT